>NZ_JADQAL010000035.1:0-28473 GCF_022129275.1 Psychrobacter sp. Ps3 | reverse complement strand
TCGCCTAAAAAATAGTCGCTGTCAGTGCCATGGTCGAATGTTCAACACGCCCTAGATAAATAACAAGATATTTAAGTCAGGGGCAATATTAACATATTTGCGATAACCCTAGCTAAAAATGCGCTGACAGGAGCGTTTGCATTTCGCAATCACTCCTATTGGTTTTATTAAATGACAGACATGTAGATACATAAATAGGCAGAATCGATAGATAGGATAAAGCGCTACTTATACTGCAATCGTCTCAGCGCCGCCCATAAATGGACGCAATACTTCAGGAATCGTAATGCTGCCATCAGCGTTTTGATGATTTTCCATTACCGCGAGCAAAGTACGCCCTACTGCTAGACCTGAGCCATTTAAGGTATGTGCCAGACTGGTTTGCTTACCGTCTTTAACCCGCGTGCCCATACGGCGTGCTTGGAAGTCGCCGCAGTTTGAGCAGCTAGAGATTTCACGGTAGGTCTCTTGGCTCGGTAGCCACACTTCGATGTCATAAGTCTTTTGCGCGGCAAAGCCCATATCGCCGGTACATAGCATAACGGTGCGGTACGGCAAATTGAGCTGCTGCAAGATATATTCTGCTTGCCCCGTCATCGCCTCTAGCAGCTCATCTGATTGCTCAGAGGTGGCGATATTGACCATCTCAACCTTTTCAAACTGATGCTGACGGATCAGGCCGCGTGTGTCGCGCCCGTGCGAGCCGGCTTCACTACGAAAGCACGGCGTGTGCGCGGTGAACTTAAGCGGCAGCTCTTTAACATCCAAACGCTCACCGCGTACTAGATTAGTCATTGGCACTTCAGCAGTCGGAATCAAGTAAAAGTCGGTGCCGTCGTTATTAGTATGGTTAGTCAATTTAAACAGATCATCTTCAAACTTAGGCAACTGACCTGTGCCTTTTAGGCTCTCAGAATTGACAATATAAGGTACATAAGTCTCAAGATAGCCGTACTTAATAGTATGAGTGTTCAGCATAAACTGAATCAGCGCGCGATGCAGCTGCGCCAATTGGCCTTTTAGCACATTAAAGCGGCTACCTGTTAGCTTCGCAGCAGCTTCAAAATCAAGCATCCCTAGTGTCTCACCGATATGGGTATGATCCTGTATTTCAAAATCAAACTCACGCGGGCTACCCCAGCGGCGTACTTCTACGTTATCGTCCTCTGACTCCCCTACTGGCACATCGCTAGCTGGAAGATTAGGGATTTGTAGCGCCGCCTGATTGATGCGCTCTTGTAGACTACGTAGCTCGTCTTCGGCGGCCTTAATCTCACCACTGACGCTTTGCATCTCAGCAAGTAGCGAGCTTGCATCTTCACCGGCCTTTTTGAGCGCGCCGACTTGTTTGGCTCCCGCATTGCGGCGCGATTGCAGCTCTTCTGTTTTGACCTGCAAAGACTTACGCTCTGACTCAATCGTTTGCCAAAATTCTATATCTAGCGGATAACCACGCGTGGTCAATTGCTGCTGTAAATCAGTTAAGTCACCGCGTAAAAGTTTGGGGTCTATCATAAGAATTGCCTGTCGCGCTATAAGTTAGATGAGTAAAACTAAATGGTTGCTATGATACCAAGACACAGCGGATTTGACCACGTTTTCGCATAGTTTTGCGACAGATAACGATAGATAGGCGAATCTATTTCTTTTATAGGCGCTTTTCGGTAAGATAAGCACCTACCGATATCCTTCTTTAGCCCATTATAGTGTGCCAAAGTCGTCTAACACTTTTTATCTGAGTATCTGAGAACCTTTTATGGCCCTGTATCCCTATACGCTGCAACCTATCGCCCTCAACTTGACGGAAGCTGAATTTCAGCAAGCCCAATACGAGCTATTTACTAATGCAAGCCCCTCTTTTGGTCTAAAAAGTCTAAAAATGAAAGAGTGGATCATTATAGGGATAGTCGTCCTCCTAGCCATCGCTGGACTGGTCTTTTTGACGGGCTACTCAACGATTATTTTTTGGCTAATGCTAGTATCCGTAGTCATCTATTTGTTGGTTCGGACCCTTGGCTTTAAATGGTACGTCAAAAAAGAGTTTGAAAAACAAGTGTCAGGGCAAGAGATGCCTGATGAGATGCGCCAAATCAAGCTTGGCGTACAAAAGCATGGCCTAGTGATGGCGATGCCTGCCAATCAGCCTGATCTGATGCAAAACCCGCAAATGCGCGGTATGCAAATGCGTGCCGGCGCAACTCAGCAAGCAGTGATACCTTGGAGCGCGGTCAAGAGCTGGGATGAGACTGATGACTATATCTTTATGATGTTTGAGATGAAAGGTCAGCAAGGCAGTCAAATTATACCTAAGCGCTTAACTACGCAAAAATTCCCTATCGATACGGTACGTCAACATCTACAAGAAGTCGTTCCTATTCGCGGTCTAAACCCCGAGAGCTTACAGCCTCCTGCTTAGCGCATTAGCTGCACTAGTTAAAGCTGTTAGTAGTTATCACTTTTTTATGTTTTATAAAACT
Source organism: Psychrobacter sp. Ps3 (assembly GCF_022129275.1). Taxonomy (NCBI): domain Bacteria; kingdom Pseudomonadati; phylum Pseudomonadota; class Gammaproteobacteria; order Moraxellales; family Moraxellaceae; genus Psychrobacter; species Psychrobacter sp. Ps3. Next base: position 25,996 of record NZ_JADQAL010000035.1, on the reverse strand, counting down.
CATCATATTGGTTTATTTAATTCAATTAACCTAACCACCTACCTTTGCTATGATAGGAGTCATTAAAGAGGCAGGAGCTAGCAGACGGGTTTTGCTACTGTCTGCTTAATAAGATAAAATAATTTTGATTAAAATGTAAAAAATAATCACCAATATTTTTAATCGTACTTTAATTACAGTTTTTTTAGCATAGTCTTTAAATACAGTTTTATAAATTAACACTCACATTAAAAGGATAATATTATGAGTAATCAAGATAACACTACTAATCAGATTGGCCTAGAAAGAGCAGATATGAGCGCTGTCGTTGAAAAGCTTAACAGCTTACTATCGAGCTATCATATGTTTTATATCAACGTACGCGGCTATCACTGGAACGTTAAAGGCGAACACTTCTTTTCATTGCATGAGCAGTTTGAAGATCTGTACACTAACTTGCAAGTAGAGATCGATGAGATTGCCGAGCGCATTCTAACTCTAGGTAAAACGCCACTACATGCTTATAGCGACTTTGCTCAGCATACTAGCATCAAAGAAGACAAAAACGTCCATGATGGTAATAGCTGCGTCAAAGGTGTAGTTACAGGTTTACAAACGCTTATCGAAGAGCAGCGTAAAGTATCAGCTCTAGCGGAAGAAGCGGAAGACCAAGGTACTGCTGACTTGCTTGATGAGTATGTGCAGCAGCAAGAGAAGCTAGTATGGATGTATAACGCATTTTTAGGCAAATAGCATTATACAAGTCGTGTTTAGTAATCAGTTATGCACAAAAAAGCACCTATAGAATTAGGTGCTTTTTTTATATCTAAATTTTGGCACAATGATTGCTATCTACAGTAGCTTACTGATTATAATCGCCTATTCTTGTACCCATTGGCGTATTTTTGCGCGCTCGTTTGGCGTTGCTTGTAACCAAAGCTGCATAAAGCTATCTAGAGTATTGGTGCTTTGCACTGATGCCGCTTTTGTAGCGGGTGCTACGCTATAAGTACTCGTGGCTCGCGTAGTTCCTGTAGTCGCCCTTGTCGGTTGTGGCTGAACTGCAGGTGCAGGTGATGGCTGGTCAATAGCAGCGATAGCGCGTTGGTTTTGCATCTGCGCATCTTCGCCACCGCCAAATACGCCGCCAATCGCTTTACTCAACCCAGAGAAAATTCCGCCACTGTTGCCAGCTACGCTTTGTTGACTGGCGATAATGGTATTGTTTTGCTGCACAGCAAGCGTTGGCTGTTTTGCATACTCTTTAGCAGCTTTGTAATCCTCTGGCTGGTTTGGCATAACCAAACGATAGGTCTGATTGTCCGCCATTTCAGCGACAACACTGACGTTACCCGAACGCAGATAGTCATGCTCATCACGAGGAAGATTATACAGACGATCGTATTTGGCTGTTATCGCATGCTTACCCGGCTGTAGCGTGAAGCTTTTGATCAATGGCTGAAAGATACTTTGAGAAATCTCTTGCCCATTAATCGCGGTAACCTTGATATTGTCATCCACGAGCAGCGTCACGTCGGCATGCGTTAGCATAGATACTGAGCTTGCGGCCATCAGTAACGTACCGACGGATAGTTTTTTGTATAAAGAGGCTGAGAGTGTCATAAGATATCCTATCGATAGTAAAGTTGTTTTATAAAATACAATACTGTGTGCAATGAACTGTTTTGTGCAATAAAAATATGAGTATAAGGTTAGAAGTCGAGTGGCATCGTCTGATTGTCATCAATCGCCGCTTGACTATCGACTTGGGTTTCTTGACTGATATCCGCCAGCTCAGCGGCTAAGGTCTGCTCATCGATCGTACGCAGAGCATCGCTGATGACTGCTTTTGAGATATTACTGCGGCCTAAGTTTGAAAACATAGGCTGTATGTAATTGAGCACTTCCATCATCGCCCCAATACGATGCGGACCTTCTGTGAGCAAATGAGTCAAAATACGCTCATCAAACTGCCAACCGCGCCGGCGCAAGATAGATTCTAGCAGCGCTTGACGATCGACCAACTCATGGCCATCAGGGACCTTGAAGCTTGGCGCCTGAGACAACCTAGTGAGTAGATCGGTCAGTTGAAATGGCAGCGTGCTTGCAGATTTGTTAGCAGCAAATAATAGCTGACGTTGGCCCTCTCGGCTGCGATTGATCAGATGAAACAAAGCCTCTTGCCACTGAGTACTATGCTCTAGAACATCCAAATCATCAATAGCGATAACATCAAAGTTCTCTAGCGAAGATAGGACATTGACATCGGTATTGACTAGCTCATTGAGCGAAAGGCAAATGGCTGATTTATCGATATCGATAAACGACTCGCAGATAGCAGATAATAAATGGGACTTGCCAGTAGCAGGGCTGCCAAATAGGTACAACTGACCTATCAGGCCGACATGAAGCTGCCGCACTGCATCGATGATAGACATCCAACCGGGACCTGAAAAGTCGCTGAGACTCGCATCATGCTTTATGTCCAGATTGAGACTTAGCTGTGCTTGCGCCATAGATCGTCAACTTAGTTTGGATAACACGGTAAAACGGTATTGAGAAACCATATCTTCTAAAATTGTGTTATAAACACTGCGCCTATATATACCATACTTCTAAAATGACTGACAAGTGCTTTACTCTTTTTAGCCATAGCAAAGAAGGATATGTTCTCAAATAAGATCATTCTTTTTTGAATAGATCCAACTGAACGCGGCCTTTATAAAAGTCAGTCGAGCGATAATAAGCATAGAGATGCCTAAATAGCACATTGATTACCGCTGATACGGGTAGCGCAATAAGCATACCAACGAAGCCTAATAGGCTTGCCCCTGCCAACACCGCAAAGATGACCCATAGCGGCGATAGACCGATTTTGTCCCCTAGTAGTAGCGGCTGCAGCACATAACCTTCAGCGGCTTGACCGACCAAAAAGGCTCCCACAATCAACGACAGATAGAACCAATCAAAGCCAAACTGAAATAGTCCCGCGATAATGGCAGCAATAAAGCCCAAACCAAAACCTAAATAGGGTACGAAGCTTGCGATACCAGCGACCATACCAATAGTGAGTCCCAACTCCAAACCGATCAGCTGCAGCTGTACAGCATAAATAGCGCCTAGTAACACCATAACCAAAAGCTGCCCTTTAATAAACTCCATTAAAGCGCGATCACACTCTTCAGCAATAGTAATCACTTTTTTGCTATACCCTGCCGGTATGGCCATCTTCCAGTTATGAATACGCTGATCCCAATTGAATAAAAAGTAGAACGTCAAAATAGGTACCAACACAATTAAGCCGGCATTATTGACAAACCTCATCCCCGAAGAAAGAATTTGACTCATCCATGTGCTCGCATCAGAGATGTTGTAATGCGTCTGCATATAACTGACCAAGGTCTCAGAAAAGCCTTCGATCTGCAATGCCGGCAGTAGTATGTTGGTATTGCTCACAAACCAGTCGCGAACCACATCATTATACCAACCCAAAATCCTCGGCAGATACTCCCAAGCTGCTTGTAATTGGTACCACAACGTCGGTATCAACCACCACAACAATAGCGCCATACCTACCGTAATTGTGGTATAGACGACGATAATTGCAATCCAGCGTTTAACGTATTTGCTCAGCCGCTTTACTAACGGGTTAAATAAATAGGCCAGTACAAAGGCGACAAAAAAAGGGATGATGACAGGCAGCATCAGCTTTAATAAAAACAAGGCTATAACAATAATGACGACGATAAATAGACGTCGAAAAAAAGGATCTATAGGCTGGGATGTCATTATTAATGATCCTATAAATAAGGGATGGTTAATGCGCTTATAAGCGATAAAAGCTAAGCAGTCTAATGATGAGAGTTTTTTTAGTAACTTCTAAAGAGTAAGACTGACATTATCGCAAAGTAATCATAAAAAGCGGTGAGATTTTTGTATCGACCACTCTTTCAGCACTTATTGCTGTTTTATAAGAAATATAAGGCTTTTATAGACAATATTAGCAAGTTGCTTTGCGAGGGTGAGCTATTATTGGGTATAATGCGCACACAAAAATTGTTTTATCTTATTTAGTTCCATACCCCAATTGTGAGATGACTATGAGTGACAAGCCTTCTTTAAGCTACAAAGATGCTGGCGTTGATATCGATGCTGGTGATGCGTTAGTCCAACGTATCAAGTCCGTGGCAAAAGCCACTACCCGTCCTGAAGTAGTTGGCGGGCTTGGTGGTTTTGGTGCCCTCTGCCGTATCCCTACTGGCTACACTTCACCACTACTCGTCTCAGGTACCGACGGCGTCGGCACTAAGCTCAAGCTGGCACTACAGCTTGATCGTCACGATACGATTGGTATTGATCTAGTCGCTATGTGCGTAAACGATCTACTCGTATGCGGGGCTGAGCCGTTATTCTTCTTGGACTATTACGCAACCGGCAAGCTCGATGTAGATACCGCAGCTACAGTCGTCAGCGGCATTGGCGAGGGCTGTAAGCTTGCTAACTGTGCTCTTATCGGTGGCGAGACTGCTGAGATGCCAGGTATGTATCAAGACGAAGATTATGATCTCGCAGGCTTCTGTGTCGGCGTTGTAGAAGAGGCAGAAGTCATCACCGGCAAAAACGTCAGCGAGGGCGATGTGCTCATTGCCCTAGCCTCAAGTGGCGCTCATTCCAATGGCTACTCGCTAGTGCGTAAAGTCATCGAAGTCAGCGGTGTTGATGTCACTACTAGCGATGAGACCCTTGATGACCAGCCTATCGCAGATGCGCTGATGGCGCCGACTCGTATCTATGTCAAAGCGATCAAAGCGCTGCAAGACACGCTTGGTAGCTCAGCGCTGCACGCAATGTCACATATCACCGGCGGTGGTCTGACTGATAATTTACCACGTGTATTACCAGATCATCTTGCTGCTAGTATCGATACTACTAGCTGGCAATTCTCAGAGCTGTTTAACTGGCTACAAACTGAGGGCAATATTAGTCAGGCTGAGATGTATCGTACCTTTAACTGTGGTGTTGGTTTTGTGATTGTGGTGCCAGAACAGCAGGCTGATAAAGCTATTGAGATCTTAAACGACAATGGTGAACAAGCTTGGCAAATCGGCGAAATGGTCAGCCGCGAAGCTGACGCTGTGGTCTATCGTTAATGTCTAGCACTTCGTTAAAAAGCCGCGCCTCATCCATCAGTGAGCCATTACGAGTAGCCGTACTCGTCTCAGGTAGTGGTAGCAACTTACAAGTCTTAATAGATGCTATGCAGGCAGGCGAGCTACCGATAGAGATAGTTGGCGTTATCAGCAATCGCGAGGATGCTTATGCAATCACGCGTGCAACAGATGCCGATATCCCAGTCGTGGTATTGTCCCATGTGGCAAGTGGCAAACGCATGGGTATTAAGACTTTTGAGACGCATGCATCTGCGCAGCTACAAGACTGGCAACCTGACTTGATTGTATTAGCTGGCTTTATGCGGGTGCTGAGTAGCAATTTTATTCATCATGCTATCGCGCCAATGATTAACTTACATCCCTCATTGCTTCCTGCCTATAAAGGACTCGATACTCATCAAAGAGTGATTCAGGCAGGCGAGCGTCATCATGGCTGTAGTATCCATGTGGTCACCGCTGAGCTTGATGCGGGTGCTGTGTTGACTCAAGCGCTACTGGAAGTCAATTTGAAGGACACGGCTGATAGCTTACAAGTACGAGTACAAAAGCTTGAACATCAACTGCTGCCTTGGACGATTTTGCTGTTGGCTAAAGGCGTATTAACACTCAATACCGATTCATCAGATGATGCTAATTACTTGCCAGCGCTACCGTTAACATTGCACATCGACCAGTAAATGCAAGCTCTATCTTAAGATTTCTCAATTAGAAATAATGACACATAAAAAAGCCCAGTCACTCTATATATGAATGACTGGGCTTCATTTTATCTAGCGCTAAGTTGTTTTAGCTATAAAATTTGTCTGTGCTCTTAGTTACTATGAACATGCAAACCTTTGATATTTACAAACTCTTTAATACCAAAGCCACCATGTTCACGGCCATGACCTGAGTTTTTTACGCCGCCGAACGGTAGTGCTGGATTTGCCAGACCGTAGCCATTGATATAGACCATACCCGTATCAAACTGCTCTCTTGCTAAACGGATGGCTTTATCTTCGTCTTTAGAGAAGATAGCGCCGCCTAAACCATAACGGCTATCATTAGCAATGCGCATGGCATCATCTTGATCTTTTGCTCGAATCAATGAAGCGACTGGGCCAAATAACTCATCATCATAGGCTGGTTGTCCCTCGGAGACATTTTCCAAAATCGTAGCGGGATAAAAGTTACCTTTACCTTCAGGTAATTTACCGCCGACTGAAATTGTCGCGCCTTTTTTAACACTTTCTTCAACTTGCTCGTGTAACTTCTCTTGCAAGTCTTTACGTGCTAATGGACCGATATCAGAGCTGTCATCCATAGGATCACCAGCTTTGCTATTCGAGAACGTCTCAACAATACGATCACGGAACTCATCATATAAGCTATCAACAACGATAAAACGCTTCGCTGCAACACAAGTTTCACCATTATTGATTAAACGTGCTTGCGTACAAGTCTCTACAGCAAGGTCCAAATCAGCGTCTTCGAGTACAATAAAGGCATCATTCGAGCCAAGCTCTAGTACGACTTTTTTGAGGACTTTAGCCGCTTGTTGACCAACGATCTTACCTGCACCATCACTACCAGTGAGCGTAACACCGCGCACTTTATCATTACCGATAAGCTTTTCTGATTGATCATGATCGATCAAGATCGTACGGAATAGATCATTTGGTAGATCGGACTCATGGAAGATTTTCTCTATTAATAATCCAGAGCCTGTCACATTGGCAGCATGCTTTAATAAAACACTGTTACCGGCCATCAAATTAGCAATGGCATAGCGAAAGACTTGGTATGCTGGAAAGTTCCATGGCTGCATACCGTAGATAACACCAATGGGCTGATAAGTGACAATGCCTTTTTTCATATTTTCGATATCGCGCTCATCGTCAGCTAATGCAGTGACCCCTTTTTCGGCAGTATAGTCACAAATCCCTTTACATAGATCTACTTCACTCAAACTTTGGTCATAAAGCTTACCACGCTCTTCAGTCATCAGTTTTGACAACTCTTCCTTATACTTCACTAGCGTATCGCCAATAGACTTAATGACTTTAGCACGCTCTTCGTGACTCTTTTTACGCCATTCGAGAAAAGCTTCATGTGAGGCATCAACGATTTTGTTGACCTCATCATTAGTCATATAGTTATATTCTTTAATATCTTCGCCCGTTGTTGGGTTCACAGTAGTAATATCTGCCATGATTCACTATCCTTATTTTGTTGTCGCGGTCTAGAAATATTCTTAGCTAAAAACTCTATATCAGCCAATGAACGTTAATCGATTATAGGATGGTCTAGAAAGCTACTTCTTAGTTAAGTCTTTTTCAAAATTAAGACTATAGAAGTCAAACCCTCAAACCTTATCTAATGGATGATTTTATAATAACAAATAATTGGCAGCGTAATTTTACAAGATATAATGAAGTGTAATTTTTATGTTAACAATGTGACTGAAATATAAAGGCCTGCTTAATAAAATCTATTAAGTAGACCTAAACTATCAGCGGGCTAATCAGTAGCATAATTCGTCTGTAATGCAATGATACGCATAAAAAAGACCAATATGCGAATTGGCCTTGAAAGCACTTTAATAGCACTTCCATAGTACTGTAACGGCAGATGGCTATTAGGTAATAAAACAGCTTATCTCATTAGAACAACTGAGTAATCACTGGAATATCTTGCTGTTGATCCTCTTCGTCTGCCACGACTTGCCGAGCGACATGCATAATCAGTTGTCGCAACCAGCGATGCGCTGGGTGATGCTGCAGTAGTGGTGACCATGCCATCGTCAGCTCAAATTCAGGAATGAAAAAAGGGGGCTCTTTCATGACGATACTATCATTGGTCGCTTGCATGCGTGCAACTCGCGTTGGCAGTGTCGCAATCAAATCCTTATTAGCAGCGAGCATCGCTGGCATCTGATAATGACGAGTAAAGACGCTTATCTGACGTTTTTGCCCTAAGCGCTGCAAGGCTTGATCAATGGAGCCAAGGCCGCCCGATTTTTCTGGATTGACCCCAAACCCAACACCCATACCTGTCTTGGATACCCAAACATGCTGACCTTTGAGGTAGTTTTTAAGATTGAAGCGATTGACATAAGGGCTATCGGCAGATAGTAGGCAGCTAAAAGTATCGCGCCATACTAGTACTTGGTGAAAGCTTTGCGGTATCTCATTAAAGCGGTTAATCGCCAGATCGACTCGCCCTTGCTCCATATCACGATAGGACACATCTGATGGGGTTAAAAAGTCCAAAATAACATTGGGCGCCTCAGAGCGCAGAGCCTTAACCAGTTTAGGAACCAAAGTCGCCTCTGCATAGTCGGAGGTCATAATCCGAAAAACACGGGAGGTGCTATAAGGACGAAACTCAGTACGCGGCTCAAGCACTTGTGTCAAATCAGCGAGTATCTCACGAATACGCGGCTGCAGCTCAAGCGCGCGCTCAGTCGGTGTCATGCCCTCAGAAGAGCGCACCAATAGCGGATCATTAAATAGCTTACGCAGGCGACGCAAGATGTTACTCATAGCAGGCTGAGTTATACCCAATTGCTCAGCGGCGCGTGTGACATTCTTTTCTCGAAGCAATACATCTAAATGTACCAATAAATTTAAATCAACCCGCTGCAAATTCATATGTGTTTCTCTTCGCTTTATAATAAATGTCACTTAGCGTTAATAGCTGCATAATTACTATTTTTAAATACTGACGATTTTAAATACTGACGATAGACGGCTCTACTGTTCTCAAACGACCTAAAAACTACAATGTACTCAATGCTTATCTAAAAATCATTTAGTGACCGAGCTAGCTCAATATATTTATTTATAACTTACTGATTTTATTATACTATACTTATAGTAAATACCAAAGATAACTATCATAAATTAGATAAATTACACTAAACTGACTATAGTAAGACTCAACGCTTAACTCGCAAGCCCGCTCTAAGCCGTGTTACTGGCGAATATTGTAACATCTCTGATGAATAACAAGTAGCTTCTGCGCTATCGCCTTATCGCTACTTGTTGATGATTGATTGACTCTTTTTTTGTCAATAATTTAAATCAAATACCTTGTATTTTGAAGTAGGTTTGTTTAGGGTAATAGTCCTCATATTTTAAGAAGACCAATGCCGGCTTTACTATTAAGTCATTTATAGGCCAACAAGACAGGCATTTAGTAGTAATTAATCAATCAGTATCAAAGTAGTCGTAATTCAATCGCAACTATAGTCCGGTATGATATTACTTGCGATAAGCTCTTATTTTACCTCGTTTTTTCCACCCCACCAAGGAGACAGTAAATGTCAACAACCTATAAGTCAGCTATCGATTTAGTACGTGAATTAAAGCAAAAGCACGGCAACTGGCAAAATATCAGCGAAACTGATGCAGCCCGTATGATGATTCAAAACCGTTTCAAAACTGGTTTAGATATCGCAAAGTACACCGCTAAAATCATGCGTCAAGATATGGCGGATTACGACAATGATACGTCTCAGTATACTCAGTCTTTAGGCGCTTGGCACGGTTTTGTTGCACAGCAAACGATGTACGCGAAGAAAAAATACTTCGGTACCACTTCAAAGACTTATATCTACCTATCTGGCTGGATGGTCGCTGCTCTACGCTCTGAGTTCGGTCCTCTACCTGACCAATCAATGCACGAAAAAACGTCAGTACCTAAGCTTATCGAAGAGATCTACACGTTCTTACGTCAAGCCGATGCTAAAGTACTAAACGATTACTTCCGTGAGCTAAACGCTGCTGAAGAAGCAGGTCAAGACACTAAAGCTATCTTAGAGAAAATCGAAAACTTCGACTCACACGTTGTGCCAATCATCGCTGATATCGATGCCGGTTTCGGTAACGAAGAAGCGACTTACTTGCTAACTAAGCAAATGATCGAAGCCGGTGCTTGTGCTATTCAGGTCGAAAACCAAGTATCTGACGCTAAGCAGTGTGGTCACCAAGCGGGTAAAGTAACCGTACCGCATGAAGACTATATCGCTAAGCTTAACGCTATTCGTTACGCTTTCTTAGAGCTCGGCGTTGAAGACGGCGTTATCGTTGCCCGTACTGATAGTGAAGGCGCATCACTTACTCAAAAGATCCCAGTATCAGAAGAGCCAGGCGATCTTGCTTCTAAATACATCGACTTCCTAGAAATGGAAGAAATAAGCATTGAAGACGCAAATGAGAACGATAGCCTACTTAAGCATAACGGCAAACTAGTACGTCCAGTACGTATGCCAAACGGCTTATATAGCTTCCGCGAAGACACTAACATCGATCGCGTTGTGCTTGACTGTGTGACTGCGCTTGAAAACGGTGCTGACCTACTATGGATCGAAACGCCGACTCCAGACGTAGCACACATCAAAATGATGGTAGATCGTATCAAAGAGCAACAGCCAAAAGCGAAGCTTGTATACAACAACAGCCCATCGTTCAACTGGACGCTGAACTTCCGTAAGCAAATCATCGCTAAGTGGGAAGAAGAAGGCAAAGACATCTCTAAGTACAACAAAGATGACTTAATGAGCAGCGACTATGATGGTACTGAGCTTGATCAAGCTGCTGACGAAGCTGCCAAGAACTTCCAGCGTGACGCCTCACGTGAAGCTGGTGTCTTCCATCACTTAATCACGCTACCTACTTATCACACCACTGCTCTAAGTGTGCATGAGCTAGCCAAAGGTTACTTCGGTGATGAAGGTATGCTTGCATATGCTGCTGGCGTACAGCGTAAAGAGATCCGTGAAGGCATCTCATGCGTGAAGCACCAAGCAATGGCCGGTTCTGACCTTGGCGATGATCATAAAGAGATCTTCTCAGGTGATAACGCGCTAAAAGCTGGTGGTGGCAAAAACACTATGAACCAGTTCGGCTAATCTCAAGCTATATACTATGAACTACTCATAGCCATATAAGCTTAAATAAAAGCCACTCTACACACTGTAGGGTGGCTTTTTTTATGACTATATTTTACCTATGGCATTTTGTCGGTGGTCGATACGGTTATCGTAGTACTGCATCTGTGCCAGCTTACTTTTATAATGATCCTTGGGCATGCCAAGTAAAAATAATAGATATAAAGCTAACGGAAGCTATCACTACCTCGACTCTAGTCTCAAGCAAAACTTTACTTGTCATTCACTGTCAGCTTTCATAGGATGTAGATATAACATAAGTATAGAGATAGTATAAGTATAGAAATAACATAACTATTATTAGAACGATAGGAGACATCATCGTGCAAGAGATTGAATTGAAGTTCTTAGTGCCGCAAGCGCGTCTAAAAGGTCTTATGCGTCAAGCAAAAGTAAAATCCTCACAGACGACAATGATGTCCGCTCATTATTTTGATACGCCCAAGCAAGAGCTTGCCAAAAGTGGTATAGGACTGCGTATTCGCTTAGAGGGTGATGAATGGGTGCAGACTATCAAAGCTGGCGGCGATGGCATTGCCGCGCGTCTAGAGCACAATATGACTCTAGATGGTGAGCTGGTGCAGACGATGCTAGAGACGGATAGCTTGTTGCCGGATTTATCTATATATAAAGAAACCGCTATTGCTCCAGCTCTTGCAGACTTTAAACTCAAAAAAATCAACAAAAAACTAACTCGTCAATACATCACTGATATCGAGCGCACCACTCGCTTATTAGTAGATAAAGAAAAAGTAGTCGCTGATAAAAAGAACAGCGCAGAGGAAAGTACGGTAAGTACCATTGAGGTGGCTTATGATCAGGGTCAAATTATTCATGGAACAGATAACTCAAAAGTACAGGACATACAAGAGATAGAGTTTGAGCTGGTCTCAGGCAATCTAGACTTTTTATTCACTACGGCAAAAGTATGGTGCAAACGCTATAAGCTGTGTCTATCAACAGTCACTAAAGCTGAGCGTGGCAGCCTACTTCTCAATGAGCAAGACTTTAGCCCTGCCGTGCACGCCAATCTAGGCGCACTGAGCATCGATGCAGACAGTAGCATGCCGGCGTTCATGCGTGCAGTCGTTCATAATTGTCTATTACAAATACTGCCTAATAGTAGTGCCATCGCCGCTGGCAGCAACGACAACGAGCATGTGCTACAGCTACGTATAGGCATACAACGATTACGTACTGCCCTAAAGAGCTTCAAAAAATTCTCCGAACAGCTCAATCCTGAATGGCTACCTATCCTAAAACAAACAGCGACTCTTCTAGGCGACTATCGTCAGCTCGCTTATTTAGTCACTGATATAGAGCCAATACTACAGCATGCTGGTGCGCCTAGCGTCGATTGGAGTGCTGATATCGACAACATGAAAATAACACCCATCGACGCCGTTCGTGCTAATGACTTCCAGCTGACTTTGCTTGAGCTTATCGCCTTTACTATGAGTGATGCTACTCAAGAGCCAAGAGCCCATAAATGTGCGCAAGATAAATTAGCAAAAAGACTCTCCAACCAGCATATTAAGCTGCTTAAGGCTGAGTATGATCTTGAAGATATCATTTTGGAGGCGTCTACTGATGATACTGATCAAAGCGCTGCTATCCATGAAAAAGCGCACCAACTGCGTAAACATCTCAAAAAAATGCGCTATCTCAGTGAGTTTGCCGCTCCTCTATACTCAAAGAAAAAAAGCAAACGTTGGCTAAAACGTATAACAAAAACGCAGCGAGCGCTTGGGGAGTATTTAGACCATCAACAATATCAGCATTATTATCAGCAAAAATCTCACACTGACACGCAAGCTCTATATGGCGCCGGATGGTTTGCCGCGCAGCTAGAACCTGATACTAAACGCTGCAAAAAACGTTTGACTAAGCTGCAAGATGCAGCGAGCTTTTGGTAGAACTCTGATTTCCTAAATGGTTATAGATAGAAGAGCCTAAGTTTTATACCTTAAAGCCATTTAACCCTAAAAAGGCACGCTCTCATGCTAACCCTTTATAAGCGTGACGGGCGTGCCCTCTTCTACTTGCGCAAATAACTCGATGATATCGGTGTTTCGCATGCGTACGCAGCCATGCGAGAGTGGTACACCCATCGGTTCACTATCAGGCGTGCCGTGAATATAAATATAGCGCTGATAAGTATCGCAGCCGCCTTGCTCGTTACTGCCTTTATTGATGCCCTCCTCTAAGCCTTTAAGCCATAAAATACGGCTCAAGATCCAATCTCGCTTTGGCTGTAGACGCCCCAACTCTGCGTCATATACCTCACCAGTAGCAACGCGTCCGACAAACACCGTATTTATAGGTGCATCGTCACCAATTTTTTGGGCAATAACATGACGACCAAGCGGCGTGCAGCCACTATCTTGTTGGCTACCGATACCGTTTTTGGCAGTTGAGATAGGATAAGAAGAGCTCGCCACCCCATGATTACAGATAATCAATGTCTGCGCTTCGATGTTAATGAGCACTGCTGTCTTGGGCGTATCGGTATTTTTCATATATAGATCCAAATAAAATTATTAGCGCTATCAACAACATAAAAAACCCCTAAAATTTTCTAATATTAGGGGATTGTATCCGCATGACTTGCACCGTAAGATATATAAACACTTTTTGATGCTAGCAGATTATGACTACTATTTCACCGACACGCGTGTCGATGTATGATTTTTTGTATCAAGATATTCAGCCTCTGACTTCTTTATTGGCTGATACTGCCACTCTCTCACTACCGCAAACCCGTATAGCCGTCAATAGCGGCATACAGGCCATCCTTGCAGCTTTGTTAGCCTACCAGCAGCGCCACCAAGCGCAAGCGGTGAATAAAAAGCTGTTCTCACGAGCAGCAGTTAAAGAGCTACGCCAGTATAATGCGATGAATTTTGCGACGTTAAGTGCCACGCTTTATCACCGTCAAGATGTCACTGAGACTTTATTCATTGATAGTACTCGTGTCAATAAGGCTTGTGATTATATTGCCGATCAGGTCGATGCGAGCGCCGCGCAAGTCAAAGTCCTTCTCGGTACTTTAACTATTATTGTATTGCGCGAGTTGGTTATTTTGACAGAGTATAGTCAATTAGATAATGAAGAGTTGGATAAATGGTTCGCGCTACAGCCGCAATTCTTAACCAAGCAGCGTTTTGCAGCAGACTCAGCAGCGGGTATTAACAGCCATGCTGACACTCAAGTGCTGACAAGCGCTAGGTCTCCAACGAAACCTGCAGATAGTGAGTTATCCAAGGCTACAAACCCGGAAGCGCTAAGCGCTAAAGTAACAGAGACTGAAATGACAAACGCTGAGAGTGCTAACAGCGAACAAACAGATTCGCAAGCACTTGATATCAGACCACCAGCGTTTGACCCTTACTGGTACGAGCTGACAAAATTTGCGCCTAATCTGGTTGCTTCTGGGCAAGATATGCAGCAAGCGACGTCCAATTATTTAAAAGTAATAGGCCGCTCGCCTGAGAATGTGCAACAAGGTCGGCATAATGATTTGCTCGTCTTTACCCAGATGCCTAATATCAGTGTGCCGCATCAGCGCTGGCTGCTACAGTTGGCTAAAATCTCTGATATCTATCTGAATCGTCGCCGTCTGCGCATTGCCTCTGAGCCTATCAATCCGCCGAATGCGCCATTAGTCAGCTTAGCGTTGATCGGTGGCAATAGCGATAACACACCTGCCACTACGAGCGAGACGCCGATTGAGTACGAGCCTGCCGCGCCGCTTTGGAAAAACCCCGTTATTCTGATTATTGTTTTGGTCATCGGCGCGCTCAGTGCTTTGGCTGCCCTGAAATACCAATCACAACAATCAAGCGGAGCAATAACCGCAACTGAAGCGGTCATAGAACATGATAAAGCCGAAGAGCGCGAGCAACAGGACGTCGCTATTGTAAAGGTCGATGACGAAGAGGAAGCTAAATAACTCTAGCGATAAAAGCCTTTTTGCATAAAAAAAACAGAGACTATCAGTCTCTGTTTTTTATTATAAGTCTAAAAATACCATTGGGTCGTTTTATTTAGATAGATCGCGACCGCGACTGGCTTCGATCGCTAAACGTAGACCGTTTAGACGAATGAAACCTTCAGCGTCTTTTTGGTCATAAGCACCCGCGTCATCTTCAAAAGTGGCGATCTTTTCGTCAAATAGTGAATCATCTGATTTACGGCCAACGACGCTCACGCAGCCTTTGTACAGCTTCACACGTACCATACCGTTGACATACTCTTGCGACTTGTCGATAAGCTCCTGTAGCATAAGACGCTCAGGGCTGAACCAATAACCGTTATAGATAATCTTGGCATAGCGTGGCATGATCTCATCTTTTAGATGTGCCGCTTCCCGATCTAGTGTCAAAGACTCAATGCCGCGATGCGCTTTTAGCATGATAGTACCAGCTGGCGTCTCATAGCAGCCACGCGACTTCATACCGACGTAACGGTTTTCAACGATATCTAAACGACCAATGCCATGTTTGCCGCCAAGCTCATTGAGCTTAATCATCACCTCATAAGGCTTGAGCGCTTCGCCATCAATAGTAACGAGATCGCCTTTTTTGTATTCAAGCTCTAGATATTGCGGCTCATCAGGTGCCTCTTCTGGGCTCACTGACCAGCGCCACATATCCTCTTCTGCTTCCATGTATGGATCTTCTAATATACCGCCTTCATAGGAGATATGCAGTAAGTTTGCGTCCATAGAGTATGGAGATTTTTTCTTATTACCAGCGTAATCGATTGCGATATCATGCTCTTCAGCATATTTCATCAAGCTCTCACGGCTTGATAAATCCCACTCACGCCAAGGCGCGATAGTGACAATATCAGGAGACAAAGCGACCGCGCCTAGCTCAAAACGCACTTGATCATTGCCTTTACCAGTGGCGCCGTGACTAATGGCATCAGCATCGTGTTCTTTAGCAATCTCAACCAAACGCTTGGCGATAAGCGGACGAGCGATAGACGTGCCAAGTAAGTACTCGCCTTCGTAGATGGCATTAGCGCGGAACATTGGATAAACATAATCACGAGCGAACTCTTCACGCAAGTCTTCGATATAGATATCTTTGATGCCCATAGCTTCAGCTTTGGCACGCGCAGGCTCAACTTCTTCGCCTTGACCGATATCGGCGGTAAAGGTGATGACTTCTGCATCATAGGTTTCTTGCAGCCATTTGGCAATGATGGACGTATCAAGACCACCTGAATAGGCTAAGACGATTTTATTGATATTCTTTGGATCAAGTTGCGCCATAAATAACTCCTGTCAGTATAATGAGTGATAAGTAAATATAATTAGTGATAAATAATAAAAACGATTAAAAAACACGAACAAAGATGAAAACTGAGTCAAAAATAGATTCCATCTCCAGTGTACATCATATTTGCTATAGGCAAAAGACTAACAGCGCGCGCAGCTTAAATCATCAGGCTAAGCAGTCCCCAGTTCGTCTGCCTTTGCCAATAATTATGTAGAGATGTGCAGCCACATATTCAGTCAAGTCAGTAAACCTGTTATGATAGCAAAACAATAAATGTGGTTTTATCAGAGCATTTTTACGCCTTTTGTCTCATCAATTAACCTATTGAGCGCTATGATTCCTATTACTGATTCGATTACAGAGTTAACCATCCTGCAACCAGATGACTGGCATCTTCATTTACGTGATGATCAGGCGCTTGCGACGACAGTGCCGCATGCAGCGTCCAGCTTCAACCGCGTTATCTGTATGCCAAACCTCGTTCCTCCTGTCAAAAACACTAATGATGCGCGCGCTTACCGTGAGCGTATCTTGCAGCAGCTACAAATCAGCGACATTCCAAAGGAGCGTAAAGCTGCCTTTGATCCACGTATGACTCTGTATATGACCGATCAGACGAGCGTACAAGATATCGAAGCTGCCGCTCAGTCCGGCATCGTACAAGCAGTCAAGCTCTATCCGGCTGGCGCTACGACCAACTCAGCTGATGGCGTCACCGATATTAATGCTCGCGCTGATATCTTTGAAGCTATGGAAAAGCACAACTTACCGCTGCTCATTCATGGCGAAGTCACTCATGACCATGTCGACATCTTTGATCGAGAAAAACGCTTTCTAGAAGAGGTCATGGGGCAAATCATTGGTAAGTTCCCGACCCTGAAGATCGTCATGGAGCATATCACGACCAGCGACGCCGCGGACTTTGTATTGTCACAAGGCAATCATGTCGCCGCAACCATTACTCCGCAGCATTTGATGCTCAATCGCAACCATCTGTTAGTAGGCGGTATCAGACCACACCTATACTGTCTGCCCATCTTAAAGCGCGAAAGCCATCAAAAAGTATTATTAGATGTCGCCACAAGCGGTAATCCAAAATTCTTTTTGGGTACCGACTCTGCCCCGCATGCCACTCATAAAAAAGAAGCTGCGTGCGGCTGCGCTGGTTGCTATAGCTCAGAGGTGGCGCTAGCTTTATATGCCACAGCTTTTGATAGCGTTGGTAAGATTGATAAACTCGAAGGCTTCGCCAGTCGCTTTGGCGCTCAGTTCTATGGGTTAGAGCTGAACTCTGAGACAGTCACTTTGACTAAGACTCCGATGCAAGTCCCAAGCGCTTATCCTTACTTCGATGGCTCTACCCTCACCCCGCTGATGGCCGGTGAAACACTACCTTGGTCTATCAAAGCCTAACGAATAGACCAGCTACCCTCAAGCTGCGCCAACCCGCGCAGCTCATTAAGCCGCCGCAAAACGGCCTCCTCACCGATGATAAAAAAATTTTAGATGATTATGACTATGCAAAGCGAGATAACTTCGTCCACCGAAAACTCAATGAGTACAGCAAATAAGAATAAAAGCAGCATTCCTGCAGCAGATCTAGAGGCCATCGAGTCACCGGCACCGATGACTCTAAAAGAGCGTTTTCGTAAGTTTATGCCTGTTGTCGTCGATGTCGAAACCGCAGGCTTCAACGCTCAAACCGATGCCCTGCTTGAGATTGCTTGTATTCCAATTTTACTAAATGACGAGGGAGTATTCTATTTAGGAGAAGCATTAAACGCGCATATTGAGCCATTTGCAGGCGCGAATCTAGAGCCCAAAGCTTTAGCGTTTACTGGTATTGATCCTAATAATCCTATGCGTAAAGCCATCGCTGAAGATGAGAAGACAGCGCTGCGTCGTATTTTTAAAGCGCTCAAAGAAGTACGCCGTGAGCAAGAGTGCCGTCAATGCGTCTTGGTCGGCCATAATGCTCATTTTGATTTAGGGTTCTTAAACGCTGCGGTACTACGTACCAATAGCAAAAACCACAGCTCTTTTCATCAGTTTTCAGTCTTTGATACGGTTACTTTATCGGCTCTAGCTTTTGGCCAGACCGTGCTGGCACGTGCGTGTAAGGCTGCAGGATTGGAGTTCGATGGTAATGACGCTCACTCAGCGCTTTATGATACGCAAAAGACTGCTGAGCTTTTTTGTCATATTCTCAACAGCTATCCGATGCTCGCTAACGCCTTGCATACTGATACGCCAGAACCAGAGCCAGACGACAAACTAGACGCTACCAATGAGCCAGAAGGCTAATAAAACTGCTACAAGGGGTTGAACAGCATTTGTAATCTTTAGCTGACTTCGCTTGCTCGTCAGACGCAATTATGCGTATGATGAGTAACAGAGGCCATTAAAAGGATTTTGCTATGGACCCACAAACAAAATTATGGGCGACTATTCTAGGTTATATGATTTTGGCAATAACGATTAGTGCTTGTACTTCTTTATGGATTCGCCATCATTTAAAGAAGAATAATCTACATCCTCGCCGAGCACTAAAAAAAAGATATTTAACCCTCAAAAAACGTAGAAAAAAGCTTGACAGTAAGCACAGACGCTATTAAAATGTGCACCACTTCAGCATAAACGGTGAAAGCAGCTGAAGCGTATGACCTAGTCCCCATCGTCTAGAGGCCTAGGACACCGCCCTTTCACGGCGGTAACGGGGGTTCGAATCCCCCTGGGGACGCCACATTTTAAAATACTTATTTTTAGTAATAAGCATTTTTGAAACCTTCAAAGTCTATTAGATTTTGAAGGTTTTTTTATGCTTAAAAATTAATATCCTTTCTATTCTGAGTCTAAGTGCCCCTTTAGTCCAAGTACCATGCAATTCTCAATGGTCAGCAGCTCAGTACTCACAAAAGCTATTAAATTCTAAAGCTTAAAGCAAAAAAACCAGCCAACGCGCGACGTTAGCTGATTTTATAAGAGTGTTATTAGACTAGGTTATGAAATTTTAGATATTATCTTTATAGCTTATCTGACAACATAAACCATAATAAAGCCAAAACAATCAGTATCCCTAATACGCTTTGAATAAGGAAAAAGGCTTGATGCTGGCCGACAACCTTATTTAAAGTGACACCTAATGCACTATACTTAATAGGCTGAGTGTCGATTTTGTCCTCTATTTCTTGATATTCGTAGTAGCCTTGTAGGATTTCTAAAAACTTCGCCCAATCATTAGAATCCCAATCATAAGGTTTGAACGGTAGAAATTCTTTTACTTTAGGATCTTTAAGCATCCAACGCTCAAGGATGATTGAGCGTAACGACCAGCCAGTAAAACGGCGCTCAGTAATGGCCGAAAACGCTAAAGTCTGTATATCCTTGTGTCTATTGTCTTTTAAGATACGGTTTTTGAGATTCGTTAAAGCCTGCTCTGAGCCTTCGATATACTGAAAAAAATAGCCATTGCCATAGCAAAGAATACCCGAGATATTTTCAGCTTTATTATATGCAATTGAGACTTCAGCAATATCGTTGAGGGTACTCGCGCCAGATAGCCCTATAGAAGTAACACGACTAATATAGATGAATTGGTAGAGATCAGTTGTGTCTGAGCGTCTTACTGCATTGAGCTTTGACAATTAGATTCTCCTTATTATGGTATAAACCTATAATTGAGTGACCAGTCTACTAATAAACAAATGCCTGTATTTATGATTGTAAAATCATAGCAAGATTAATTAGGACTGTAATGCTCTATTATATATATTATAATTTTTTTAGTGTAATTGTATAAACTTAGTTACATCATAGGCTCTTATGGTCAACAAAGCAAACAAACTCTGCTGTAAGCGCTAAATAATTGTAATTGAGAGGATTTTGATAGTTTTTGAAGATAAAAGAAAAGAGGAGCGGACTACTGGCTCTGAGAGGGAAAAGGTTATTGTCTAATTTAGCTGCTTTAGACGTATTATTTTTGAAATATAAATATATTTTATTACTATTCAAAATAACTATCTTTTACTATATTTAAGAACTTTTGTTTATTCTATCTTGAGGATACTTGAGCAGTTAAAATAGCAGCTAGTACTATTGCGTCATCAGGAAAGGTTAATTTTATATTTTGGCGACTACCCGTTACTAAGCGGATAGGTAACTCTAAATACTCAAAGGCGCTCGCTTCATCAGTGATATGTAACTGATGTTCGTCAATATAGTCTAGTAGGCGGCTCAGCTCCCCGACGCGAAAGACCTGCGGCGTCTGTGCTTGCCACATGTGCTGACGGTTAACGGTAGTTTTTATATAATCGTTATCATTAGTACAATCGTCATTATGATCATCGAGCTGCTTTGCAGGTAGCGCTGTAGATAGCTTCAAGGTATCAGCGACGGGAGCCGCTAAGATCGCGCCATAAGGTTCAGACATAGCGGCTATAATAACACTATCGATGTCCTCAGTAGGCACAGCTGGACGGGCGGCATCGTGGATTAAGACGAGATCGCTTTTATCAGCGCCACTACCCAGAATAGCGCTGACGCCAGCACGCACCGATTGCCAACGCTCTGCTCCGCCTACGACATAATTCATCGGTAGCGTATACGTCAAGGTAGAGGCCACTTCATCGTCGGCTGCGATGACAAGATAACAGTGGTCTATATAACCACTAGAGGCTAGCCGAGTCACGCTATGCTGCAATAACGTTTGCCCGTTGATTTTCGTGTACTGCTTGGCAATGGCTGCGCCAAAACGGCTGCCGCGACCGGCCGCGACAATCATAGCGTGTATGTTCGGAGTAGTATTCATGATAGGGCTATCATCGATATTTAAAAGGGTGAGAAGGTGGAGATGCAAATATCAGCTGAAAGTAGCTTTGTTTTCTGATAATTATGGATTATAGCGAGTATGGGTCGTAGGAGCGGTAGATATCTGAACGAAGGTTTCATTAGGCTTAATTAGTCCTAAGTCTAAGCGCGCGTGCTCTTCTACGGCTTCTAGACCTGTCTTCAAATCATGGACATCAGTGCGCAGCAGCTCATTAGCCGCTATCTGATTGTCATTAGATTGCTGCTGCTCTTCGATCTGCGCCAACAGCTGCTTGCTAGCAACGCGGCCATTTTCACCGAGCCAATACTGATACTGTAGCCCTAAGAGTACAGCAATGGCTAAAGCTAAGAGCATGAATTGACTAAAATACTTCATAAAAGAGCTTCACATTATGATAATAAAAGGTCTCTTTCTAACCCAGTAGAAAAAGACCGTTTAGCGACCAAGCAGTGTTAACCGCGCAGGCCTATGAACTCATCAGCGCCGCGATAGCTGGCTCGAACCTGCTGCTCGATACGCAAGAGTTGGTTATATTTCGCAACGCGATCTGAGCGGCATAATGAGCCAGTTTTAATCTGGCCGGCAGCTGTACCGACCGCTAGATCAGCGATGGTGCTGTCTTCGGTCTCACCTGAACGATGCGAGATGATAGTCGCGTAGCCGTTGTTTTTAGCCATATAGATAGCATCTAACGTCTCAGATAACGTACCAATTTGATTGAACTTAATCAAGATAGCATTGGCGATATGTTTATCGATACCTTCTTGCAAGATAGCAGGGTTGGTGACAAACAAGTCATCACCCACCAATTGTACTTTGTCACCGATTTGTTCAGTGAGATATTTCCAGCCGTCCCAATCTGACTCATCAAGGCCATCTTCGATAGAGATAATCGGGTATTGACGCGCTAGATTGACCAGATAATCAGAGAAGCCTTGGCTATCAAAAGTCTTATTACCCTCGCCTGCCAAGATATATTTACCGTCTTTATAGAACTCACTAGCAGCGCAATCAAGCGCTAAGTGAATATCATCGCCCGCCTTATAGCCGACTTGCTCAATCGCTTGCATAATAACGGTAATGGCTTCTTCGTTGCTGCGCAAATTAGGAGCAAAGCCGCCTTCGTCACCAACGGCAGTATTTAAGCCTTGTGATTTTAATACTGATTTTAGGCTATGGAAGATCTCTGTACCCGCGCGCAGTGCTTCTGAGAAGCTTGAAAAACCTACCGGCTCAATCATAAACTCCTGAATATCGACGGTATTATCGGCATGCTCACCACCATTTAGGATATTCATCATCGGTACTGGCATCGTCAAAGAAGTCTGGTTACGCAGATTGGCGATGTATTGATGTAGCGGTAGGCTTTGTGATTTTGCCGCAGCTTTAGCAGTTGCTAAAGACACCGCTAGCATAGCATTAGCGCCTAGGCTTTCTTTATTTTCAGTACCGTCAAGCGCAATCATCGCATCATCGATCTTTTGCTGCTCTGTGACGTCTTTATCCATCAGCGCGCTGCGGATTTGGCTGTTGACGTTAGCGACGGCTTTTTTGACGCCTTTACCTAAGTAGCGATCCTTATCAGCATCTCGTAGCTCAAGCGCTTCGCGAGAGCCTGTTGAGGCACCACTTGGCGCGGCGGCGCGGCCTATAGTGCCATCAGCTAAGATAACATCCGCCTCTATCGTTGGATTACCCCGTGAGTCTAAAATCTCACGAGCGCGAATGTCTTTAATTGCCGTAACGTTAGTGATTTCTTCAGCGTACATAATGTCTGTGAATTCCTTTGGTCATGCCAAGTGTGTGGGATAAAAAAGGGAAAGTATAATGAGCTTTGATAGTTGGCATCATAGCATAAATTCGATTAAATTTTCTGGCACTTTATTTAGCTTCAGCTAGTTTTTTAGGACTTGAAACCCGTGTTGTGTCATCCAGCTCGACTTGGGTTTTAAACCGCGTTAAGCGTAGCGCGTTCATTAATACAGAGATAGAGCTTAGCGCCATCGCTGCCGCTGCAATCATAGGATTTAAAAAACCGAAAGCTGCAAGCGGAATACCTAGGCAGTTATAGATAAAAGCAAAGAATAGATTTTGTTTGATGTTACGCAGTGTGGCGCTGGCAATTTTTTGCGCCGCATCGATGTGCATCAAGGACTCACCCATCAAGCGCGCGGAAGCACTGTGCTGCGCGACATCTGTACCCTCAAACATGGCGAAGCTTGCATCAGCGGTTGCCATAGCAGGAGCGTCATTCACCCCATCGCCTGCCATCGCAACCTTGTGGCCTGCGGTTTGTAATTTAGCAATTTGACTGGCCTTATCTCGCGGGCTCATGCGACCATAAGCCTCATCAATACCCAGCTGCCAAGCCACATGATCAACCACTGATTGCTTGTCGCCACTCATTAAGATGACTTTGAGTCCGGCCTCTTGTAGGGCACTAATCGCTTGCGGGGTATCTGCTTTTAGATCATCTGCTAAGGCAAAAGCGCCGAGCGGCTCATCATTGATACTCACGGCGACCGTACTGGCAATTTGCCAAACTTTTGGCATCAGTCTAGGCAGCTTTAAACTCGCAAACTCAGCGATACCGACTTTGACTATCCCTAAACCTTCGATAGTCGCCTGAATACCTGCGCCTTTGACTACATTTATATCTGTTACGGGCATGAGCTGTAATTGGCGTGCGCTCGCCTCATTGATGAGCGCCGTCGCTAGCGGATGGCTAGCATGTGCCTCAACGCTAGCGGCAAGCTGTAATACATCGTCGGCAGCTATCGATTTATCGACCATCATCTGATCAACGATAGCCGGTTTTCCAAGGGTTAACGTCCCTGTCTTATCAAGTACGACAGTGTCGATATGACCTGCCGCCTCAAGACTTTGCGCATCTTTGAACCAGACGCCATGCCTTGCTGCTACTCCCATGCCCGCCATAATCGCGGCAGGCGTTGCCAGCCCTAGCGCACAAGGGCAAGCAATTACTAATACCGACACCGCATGCATAAGCGCCGTATCGACCATCCCTGTCAGCCACCAAGTGATGGCAAAGGTAATAATAGCAATAGCTATCACCACCGGCACAAAGATAGCGGTCACTCTATCAGCAAGGCGAGCCAAATCTGCTTTGGAGCCCTGCGCATCGCTCAGCGCTTGTACCATGTCGCCAAGCTTGGTATCACGGCCTTTAGCACCAACTCGGTATAATAAACTGCCGTTCTCGACCAAGGCCCCTGCTAACAGCTCATCACCCACTTCTTTTTTTATTGGTACCGATTCGCCTGTTAGATGACTCTCCTCACACCAGCCGCTGCCCTCAATCACTGTGCCATCGGTAGCAACGCGGCTGCCTTGTTTGGCGCGTAAGATATCGCCCATCTTCACCTCAGCTAGCGGCAGCGCTTGAAAACTGCCATCCGCCTGCTGTAGCTCAACCTCATCTGGTGTCAAAGATAGCAGTAAATCAATGCTATTCAAGCTGTGCTTTTTGGTACGCTCTTCTAGATATTTGCCGGTGCGCACAAAGGCGATGACCATCACCCCCGCTTCAAAATAAACGCCTAGACTCTCCGCGCCATGACCGCTAGCATGTCCGCTTTGTAGTAAACTATTTAACGTACCATCGCCGTGCGTCAGCCATAGATAAGTGGAGTAGCCCCAAATGGCCAAGGTGCCGATGACCACAAGTACATCCATATTAGCCAAACCGCCTTTGATCGAGGCCCAAGCGCTACTATAAAACGGCAGCGCTAAACCAAACTGGACTATAGTTGCGAGTATGAACTGTATCCAAACCGGCGGCATCCACGCCATACCTTGGCCGGTTAGCATACCTGCCATACCGACCAAAAAAGGCACCAAGCAAACCCAAAGGGCAATTAAGCGCCAAGGCCATTTAGTCGCGGTATCTTCATCAGTTTTGGCAAATAAGCTATCGCCTGCCTGTAAATTGGCGACAAAGCCAGTCTTATTGACCCATTCTGCGATTTGCTCAGGCGTAGTTTGTTCAGGATTATAATCAACGTTTGCCGTCTCGCCGGCAAAGTTGACATTGACCTTATAAACCTCATCCTTTTTATTCAGCACCTTCTCGATCCTAGAAGCGCAGGCCTGACACGACATGCCGTCAATCGCTAGCTGTAGATGCGCGCGCTCTGGCTGCAAGGCCGTATTGTCCTGAATATCAGTATCTACTTCGTAAGATTCGTCAGTAGCGGTGCAGGAATAATCAGTCATGGGAGCACTCATTTAGCAATAATTAAAGAATAAGTATATTATAGTAGTTATAAGATTAGGCTTCACAGACGGTTTTCAAGTGACATTGAGCGGTTGAGTGCTGTCAGTCGTTTAGCACCAAGCGCTTACAGCGATTTGATTCGAGCTATAAAACAGTGAGCTACAAAAAAAACCAGTCATTTAAAATAACTGGTTCTGCTAGCAATTAAAGGGATACTTATGAATTAGCGACGCTGGCATCAAACCCTGCATCGTCGATGGCAGTGGCGATTTTTTCTGCACTAGTTTTTGCGTCATCAAAAGTAACCGTAGCCTGATTATCTGCTAAATCAACCGCGATACTGATAACGCCATCCATACCAACGGTAGCGCCATGCACACTATCTACACACTTCTCACAAGTCATACCGTCGACTTTTATAATTCTCGTTTGATTTGCCATATTCGGCTCCTTATTATTATCTATGAGTTATTGTTCATTAGGGCGTGTTGAACATTCACAAATATGCACTGCTGATCGCTACTAGTTAATCAAAGCTGTGTTCTAGTCGTCGTTAAAATT
>NZ_JADQAL010000034.1:0-28619 GCF_022129275.1 Psychrobacter sp. Ps3 | reverse complement strand
GACATTGTAAATAGTATCAATGAGTTACAATGTGGCTTATCCCGAACTGGGGTTAGTTACTCTATCGAACCTTAATGATATAACCTGACCATTTAGTCAGCTATCTGTAGGATATAGTGAAAGGGTTCATTATTGCAACGCTTTTTTAGCCTAAAAGCGGCAATTATTAACAATAAACGCTGCTAGTAAACTTAGTGACGAGCTTATTTCTATATCAAAGCTTTAATTCATTGTTGCCAAATTATAAATACTTCGCTATTATACTTTCCGAAATGTTAATGATAATAATTATCGTTAATATTATTATAGAGGGTAGTGGATGGTTATAGCAGTTGAGCTGCGAATGAGATACATCATTCGTTGACAGCCGATCAAAGATACGGCTTCACTGTTTTATACATCGTTCACTAACTTTTGGGCATAGATTTGGCAGTTAAATTAAGTGAGTATTTTATGGGCGTAGTAACGTTTTCAAGTCGATTATCGGTTTTATCTATAGGGGTAGCCACAGCGCTATTTTCACAAATGGCTAATGCTGCAGAGGCGATGCCTAGCACGACGCTACAAACGATTACGGTAACGGCAAACACCTCAGTACGTGAAAATGTACAAGAAGACTCAGTCTATATCGACAACTATACGCCCGCAGCGCAGGCAAGCCACTTAAGCGATTTTTTAGATGTGATACCTGGAGTCGAGGTCGGTGGCACCTCAACGGTGAATCAGCGTATCAGAGTGCGTGGTCTTGACGATACCAATCTTAAAGTCACCGTCGATGGCGCGCGTCAAGAGGGTGCCCTCTTTTATCATATGGGCGATGTCACTCTTGATCCTGACTTGCTAAAACAAGCTGAGGTAGCGGTCGGTAATAACTCAGTCACGCTGGGTAACGATGCCTTAGGCGGCGCGGTCGCGTTTGAAACGGTCGATGCTGCAGATTTATTAAAGCCCGGTCAAAAGATCGGCGCAAAACTAAAGGCAGGTTATGCCAGTAATAATGATGAGCTACTTACGTCAGCGACTGTGTATGGTGCGCCAACAGACAATATTGACCTATTGGCTTATTATGGCAAGCGCGATACCGACTCTGGCGAAGATGGCGACGGCCGTGAGCTTTATGAGGACAGTGAGAGCGAAAACATCTTATTAAAAGCAGGCGCGTATATTGGTGACGATCATCATGTCGGTGCAAGCTTTAGCCGTACCGAAAAAGAAGGTGTTTTCCCTTATCGACCAGATTTTCCAAGTTTTCCTAACAGTCGTGGTCCTGATGTCATCCCACAAGAAATAAAGCGCGATACTTATACGCTCGATCATAACTTTAATCCAGCAAACTCACTCATTGACGTTGATACCACCCTTTATCAAACAGAAACGCAGATTCTGCGTGATTCTGAAGACGTAGGCAACTTTGATTTTGATGCAAAAGTAAAAACCACAGGTGTTAAGATTGAAAATACCAGTGTTATTGACACAAATAGCGGTCGTCATAAGCTAATCGCAGGCGCTGAGCACTACGAAAAAGAATCTGAGATGGCACGTGATGGTTCTGCAACTGCGAATGATGATGCCAATAACACCTCAGTCTATCTAGAAGACCAATGGCAAATGGGCAAACTAACGCTGACACCAGGTGTACGCTACGACCGCTATGAGTCTCCTGAATTTGTGGCGGGCGGTTCTACTTATGACAATGTGGTTGGCGCGTTTGCTGCAAGCTACGAGGTTGCGCCGCGTACGCAAGTGTTTGCCAGCTATACCCAGCTGTTTAATGGTCCAGATTTAGGCCAAACTGTCTTTAACAGCAATGGCGAGGGTATTTATGTCAATGATGACCTTAAGCCAGAAGAAGGCTATAACTCTGAGGTAGGTGTGACCACCACGCTACGCGATCTAACCATTGCTGATGATGCGCTACAATTGAGTGCAAAATACTTTAGATCCAATATCGAGAACTATCAGCAGTTTATGCGTACAGGTAGTCGCCCTGGTAGATTTGGGATTGACTGTGAGACCGGTGCGATAGGCGGTGACTGTCAAGGTATGTTCAACAGTGATGAAGACTATAAAATAGATGGTGTTGAGCTGGCTGCTAACTACACTACTCGTGACTTTGGTATGGGGCTGAGCTACGCGCGCGCTCGTAGCGAAGGCGATAAGACAGGCAATAGTATCCCATCAGTAAGTGGCAGTGGTGCTGACTCAGGCGATCGCTACATGGTGAACTTAGATTATGCAGCTAATGATATGGTTGATTTGGGCTGGCGCAGTACTTATGTAGCCTCTATTACTGATAATCAAGGTGAGACTAAGCCAAGCTATGATGTGCACGATGTGTATGTGAACTATTCACCACGTCAGCTCGAGAATGTCAAAGCCACCGTTGGGGTTTATAACCTGTTTGATGAGACTTATGCCAGTCACGCATCGCGCTTAAATACGGCTGATGCTACGGCTACAGATTTTGAGATGGGTCGTAATATCAAAACCTCTTTGACCTATCAATTCTAATCTAACTGTGATTGGTAATATCTAAAAGCCAGCTGTCTGACGAGGAGAGCTGGCTTTTCTTATCGTAATTTTAGACCTCACCAAGATGGTTGTATGACTGTGCTACTGGTATAAATTTTCTTTGCGTGCTGCTTACACAGAGGCTGCACAAAATTCATCCCAGTAGCACTGTATCGTTTTTAAAGTGGATTAACTAGACAGCTAAAAGGATAAAAAATGACCAAACCTAATCCAAGAGTATTAGAAGTAAAAGGCATCAAAGATATCACCCCAAACATGCGCCGCATTACACTTGGTGGAGCGGGCATGCAAGACTTCCCAGCAGATCAAGAAAGCGCCTATATCAAACTGATGTTTGCAGGGGAGGCAGGAAAAAAGCCCATCATGCGCACTTATACCATTATCCAGCAACGTGACGATGAAATCGATGTCGATTTTGTCTTGCATGGTCTCAACCACAAAGGCGCTGAAGGTCCTGCCTCACATTGGGCCAAAACCACACAAGCCGGTGATACCATTCTGATTGGGGGACCAGGCCCCAAAAAGCTTATCAATCACGAGGCGGATTGGTTTTTATTGGCGGGAGACATGACCGCGCTGCCCGCCATCACGGTAAACTTAGCACAGCTGCCCGAGGATGCCGAGGGCTATGCCGTCATCGAGGTGCTGAGTGAGGATGATATCCAGCCGCTACAAAAGCCGAAGAATATAACGCTTGAGTGGGTAATCAATGCCGAAGCAAGCAGCAGTCATTACCCCATTCTTGAGCGTATTAAGACGCTAGGCTGGCCGGCTGGTGAAGTGGCAGTGTGGGCGGCGTGCGAGTTCAATAGTATGCGAGCGCTGCGTCAGTACTTCAAACAAAAAGAAGTGGCTAAGAGTCATCTTTATATCTCTAGCTACTGGAAACTTGATAGCAATGAAGATGAGCATAAAATCGTCAAACGCGAAGATGCTGCATTAGGGTTATAAGGTGACGTAGCTACAGTCCTGCTTAACTATAACAATGTATCGACAATCACTGGCCGACCTTGATGGTTAAGTACCGTCACATCGACGTTATATAAGTCTTTCATGGTATCTTTAGTGATGACATCGACAGGCTGCCCAACCGCCATCACTTGGCCAGTTTTCATCATGACCACAGTATCGGCAAACTGCGCGGCTTGGTTGATATCATGTAGGACGATGACCACGGTTTTTTGCTGACTGCAGCTAAGCTCGCGCAGCTCACGCATCAGACGCCCTGCATGGTACATATCCAGATTGTTTAGCGGCTCATCGAGCAACAGATAAGGCGTATCTTGACAGACAATCATCGCAATCAGCACGCGTTGCCGCTGACCACCAGAGAGCGTCGATAAAAAACGCTCGGCTAAGGGTTCAAGCTCAAAACGCGCGATCACTTCTTGTACTTTTTGCTCGTCCTGTGCGCTTGGCTGTCCTTGATGATAGGGATAGCGGCCAAACATCAGCAGCTCATGCACGCGCAGGCGACCTTGCACTTGGTTGTCTTGCCCGAGCATCGCCACCGTTTTAGCAAGCGTGCGCGCAGGGCAGCTGACAATATCATGCTCACCAAACATCACCTTCCCAGACTGTAGCGGTTGTAGCCTCGCCATGACCGAAAATAAGGTAGATTTGCCCGCGCCATTGGGGCCGATTAGGGCAATCACTTGGGCGCTTGGTAAGGACAAGCTGATGTCATGCAGGATTTGTTGTTTGCCGATATGGTGGGAGATATTATCGAGTTCAATCATAATAATTCTTATTTTTTAGATAAATTTTAATCAGTTTTAAATAGTTTATGATTTTTATATAGGTCAATACGACATGTCATCAACGCCGCTGGGTTATAAATATCAGTAGCAAAAACACCAAGCCGCCCGCCAGTTCAATCACCACGGATAACACTCCCGCCATACCCAATACTTGCTCAAACAGCGTCTGACCGAGGACCAAACAAATCATCGCCACCAAACTGACCAATATCAAACGCTCGCTATGATACATATGCCGTGCGATACGATTGGTCAAGGCGCAGACTAGCAAGCCAAAAAAAGTCACCGGCCCGACCAGTGCCGTGGCGGTAGCGACCAATACCGCAATGACCGTCAACAGCCCAAATGCGAGGCGTTGATAATTAATGCCCAAATTAATCGCTTGCGCCTTACCGAGCATCAAGACATTGCATTGATAGCGCCAGCGCCAAATACACAGCGCGCTAATGGTGCAAATAATGAAGCTAATTCCCAATAGCTGCGGGTTGACGGTATTAAACTGCGCGTAACTGGCCGACTGTACCACGACAAAATCATCTGGGTTAATCAGGCGCGCAATCAGTGCTGATAAGCTGCGAAACAACACCCCAAAGATAACGCCCACCAGTATCAGCCGCGTCAAATCCTGACTGCTTTTTGAAAACAGCACTCGAAACAATAATAACGACGCGCCAAACATCAGGATAATCTCAAGGGTGAATTTGGCAATAGGATTGATGCTGGTAAAGCTCATCGCCCCCAAAAAGAACACCAATAAGCTTTGCAGCAGCACATACAGCGAGTCAAAGCCCAGTAGAGAAGGGGTCAAAATAGGATTGTGCGTTAAGGTTTGAAAGAGCAGAGTCGATACGCCAATCGCATAGCCGACCACCATGAGCGCCAGCAGTTTTTTACCTCGTAGTGGTAGGGCAAAATCCCAATGACCATTGACATTGAGCGTCAAAAATAGCGTCATCGAGACCAGCAAAATAACAGCGGCAATCGATTTTGGATGGTTGCTGATCCATGCCCAAAGCTGAGCCAAGCGATTCTGGCTAGAGGGGGCTGCGTGGTGCTCGTTATTTAAATTATTATTTTTTAAACGACACTTCGCTGAGTCAGTCTTTGTAGAGCGGCCAGTTATAGAGTCATGCTTAGACGATGAAAACATACGTAAATCCTACTATGCTACCTGTAATAGTAACAACGCCACGCTTATCTAAGCAGACAACAGGACGAATAAATAAAGAAAAGGGTCGATGGTGGTGAGTCAGCTGCTTGATGGCCAGATGCGTTATTATGCGCTACATTGTTATGAGGTGCCTTATTACAAAACGCCTTATTACAAGACGCTTTATCGCTCAGCAGGCGCGCGCAATAACAACCATAAAAACAGCACCGTGCCGACCACACCAAACACCGTGGCGACCGGCACTTCAAAGGGGTAGCGGATAGAGCGCCCGATGATATCGCAGAGCAATACTGCCGATGCGCCCAGTAGCGCGACAGCTGGCAAGCTACGGCGCAGCTTATCGCCCATCAGTCGGCTGACGATATTTGGTACTACCAAGCCAATAAAAGGAATCATCCCGACTGTGACCACCACAACCGCGCTCATAATCGCTACCATCGCAACACCCAGCCAAGTGACTTGGCGTTTGTTAATGCCTAAGTTGAGCGCGATATTGTCTCCTAAGCCGACGATAGTGAGCTTATCAGCGATAATGTAAGCGATGATACATAACGCGCCCGTCAGCCATAACAGCTCATAACGCCCTGCTAGCACCCCAGAAAAATCACCAAATTGCCAAACACTGAGCATCTGTAACGTCTCGGTCTGATAGGCAATAAAGGTCGTCACCGCCTCGATGATACCGCCAAAGACGATACCGATGAGCGGAATCATCAAATAATCTGTCGGCGGTATGCGGCGGATAAGGACCATAAATAACATCATGCCACCGACTGCCGCAATGGTGGCGACACTCATTTTGACCAGTAGCGCACTGGCAGGGAACAGCAGGCTAACGACCAGCAGTCCCAGTGCCGCGCTTTGGGTGGCCCCTACCATCGATGGCTCAACAAAGCGGTTTTTTAGCACCACTTGCATGATCATCCCTGCCACCGCCATAGCGATACCAGTGAGAATGATAGCGATAGTACGCGGCAACCGGCTGACCAGCATCAGCGAGCTGTCTGAGTTGGCGCTATGGTTGATGAGGCTATGAAAAATACCAGACCACGAAAAATCCGCCACCCCAATGGATAAACTTAATAACACCAAAAGCCCCATCATGATGAGGCTGGCTGTGTTGATAAGCCATGGCGGTAGGGCCGCATGCCGACGCGTGTGGTTCAGAGCCTTGCTGCCGCTTTGCCAAGGTGATGATGTGGACAAAGCGGGACTGGCCTCAAGACTATTGGCGCGGGCCTGGGCACGCGATGAAAATAACGACATAACGGCTACTGGCTCATTAAATAATAGGTCAAAAAATAGCTGGTATGGTTGCCGCGTTTATTTTGCGCTTGCAAACGCATTTTTTATCGTGGTCAGATCTTGTATCCACTGATAATAACCACCAAAGGCGAGATAAGAATCTGGGCTTAGATAAACCACTTGGTCTTTTTGCCACGCGGTGGTTTGGGCGACCAGCGGATTGTCTAAGACTGCTTTGGCACCCACGCTGTCTTCACCGATAGCGGCGCTACGATCGACGACGAATAGCCAATCAGGGTTGGTCTTTTGTAGATATTCAAAAGAGATCGGCTGACCATGAGGACCGTCTTTGATTTGATCGTCAGCGATCGGCACATTGACGACATTATGAATAAAGCCATAGCGTGAGTCAGCGCCATAGACAGACATTTTATTGCCATTGACCATCACCACCAGACCGGTGCCACTGTCTTTGGTGACCGCTTTGGTCTCTGTGATTAGGCTGTCGATATCGTTTTGTAATTTGGCCGCTTGCGCGCTTTTACCAAATAGTGCACCTAAATCATGCAGGCGCTGTTTGCTGGACTCATAGATATTAGCCGTATCAATAGTCATATCTAAGGTTGGCGCGATGCTTGAGAGCTCATCGTATTTTTCCGCCATACGCGAACCGACCAAGATAGCTTGGGGCTGCATGGCGTTTAGGGCCTCAAGATCAGGCTCAAATAACGTACCCACCTCTTCAGGATCAGGCTGAGTCTCTGAATGCAAGTTGTCTAAAAGTAGGCCACTTGGCGCCCCAGCGACAGCGACATCAAGCGCTGCCAAGTCTTGCAGCAACGTCATGTCATAGACTACAAGCGGCGCGGGATTAATCGGTAGGCTGACATCGCCTCGTACGGTATCTACTTCGATAGTTTTGACTGAGACTGCGTCATTATCTGCGACGTTGGAGGCCGCGTCAGCGGTGTGGTTTTCGACTTTGGTATCATCAGTTTCACTAGTGTTAGAGGAGCAGCCTGTCAAACTGATACTGACCAGTAGCGCGGCCGTCACAGTCGCTAGCAGTGGACGTTTAAATATAGAAGTTTGAGCAGTAATATTATTATTAGACATAAAAGACCCGGAATATCGTGATAGTTAAGATGCAGCTTATAGGACTATAAAAGTTATCAGCCAATAGAAAATAAAAAAGAGCCCGCCTGACGCCAATAAAAAAGCGCTAAAGCACTGCTCGTTAATCAAGAAACAAATAGAATGCCCTTGATTTAATAGGTTAATGACTGGACGTTTTGCAATTAACTGCTAAGAAGTATGAATAGACGCTCATGATAAAGTAACTCAGAAATTTTATCAACGATAATGATTGTCATTTGTATCATAGTTTGTATCTATGACTATGCAGTGGCAATTTGAGTGAAGTGCTGAACGTCGGTAATTGCAGATAGATAAAGACGGGGCTTTATACAAGGCAGTCGCTCGGATAACAACAGCGAGTTCTTGAATCACATATCACATAGAGGAGAGTTTTCTTTGCAGATAACTCGTGGACAAACCACTCAATCAGTAGCCATTAAAAAAACAGGCTACCGATATAGACCAATAAGCTTAGTAGTAGAAATATCACTAGTATAAGAATAAAGAATATGAGAATAATAAGGCTGACCTCCAACCGTACTTATTGAGGTTTTGTGCTCTGTCTTTTTTACCACCCATACCCAAAGGGTGTATAAAAAGGACTGTAACCAAAACGGCCTCCATAGCCAAACGGATAAGGCGAGCGCAGATAGTCCAAATCACGCTGACGGATATAGTAATAGCGTCCTTGCGCATAAGCCTCTTCTAGCTTCTCTATTCCTTCAAGCGGACAGACGGGCTGCCAATCATAGCCCTCACGGCCAAGCTTATACGCATTAAGCTCAGTACAGTAGTTTTTTAGGCCTTGCTGGCGACCTTGCTCCCATAGTACCCGATTGGGCGTAGCGCCAATCACGCTTGCACATTGATTGGCATATTGACCAAAGTAAGCGCCTGAGCGTCCACGTAAGCCGTCGGCGTAGCCCAGTTCTTGCCAGTTACTGGTTTGGCACTGCTGCGGGGTAAGGCTTTGCGTAGTGGCACAGCCAGATAAGGTTAAAGCCGCCGCAGTGATGAGAGAGACAGCAGCACTAGCTTTGCCAAGTGTCTTCACTGATAACAAAGGTGCCGACGACGAAGCTGACTGGCATTTTGTTAGATAAGGCATCATAAACTTTCTCACTTGAACGGGTCATAATATAGGTTATGATAGCAGCTTTTATTATACTAGCTATCGAGGTTGTGTTAGAGATAGGTATGTTTTTATGAACTAAGTTTATGATATTTAAAGCATAATATGATTGAAGTCATCTCAATGAGCTAAGCAATATTAGTAGCCTATAGATAGCTAAGCTTGATTTTTTAACTTTCGTACTTATTATGAGTAGCACTTATTATTGTCAGGCGTCGCAAGTAACGGTCGCCTGTACTATCTTCAACAGTCCCTAATCAAAAAAGGCAGAATTTATGGGAATATGGATTGCTATCCTTATTGTACTTTTTGTATTAGGGAGTATGATGGCGCTCAAGCCTAACGGTATCGATCAGCGTTTGGATAAACTACGCATGACTGCGCGGCGCTTACAGCTCAACCCAAAGCTTGTGACTTGTCCTGAATGGCTTCCCGGCCGCGATGAGGAGTATGGCCGCGGTATGATGGGGCAGTATTGTTTGGTACTAGACAATGTGCAGCTGCCGCATACACGCTATCGAGTGATAGACGGGCAGTGGCGTCCCGATAGTCGTTTCGTTGATGAGAGTGTTGATGCGGTCGCGCTTAATATTCCAAGCGCTATTCGTAATCATGCTGGTAGTCAAAACAACACTATCAAAAAGACGGATTTTGGCTTAGATAAGACGCCCTTAGATCTACCTGTGGGCATTGAACCTTTTGTTAAGGGCCTATGGACTAAGGCCAATAGCATCATTATATATTGGGAAGATGTCTCCTACGTGCGGCCTATGACTAATCCAAGCTACCGCGCTCAAATGATCGAAGAGGACTTACTCGCTCTAAAATCGAAGCTTGAAGAGTGGGCAGAGCAGATAAAAAAGCCAGCATCTCGTACTAATAGTGCGGATCATGATATAAGAGTTACGGCTGATAATTATACTCATTAACAGCACACTCATAGCAAACTAACTGTTTTTGATAGTGCAAATGACTGTCCAAAAAACAGTCAGTTTATTAAGCGCTTTATTTAATAAGTTGACATTTTAACGCTTAGCAGTGTAACTTCCTTATAGGCTTGATCTTATTTTATTAATATTTACCAGTTATTTTACATTTTATAACTATTTTTTTATAACCGTTTTGTAGGCAGCGCCTAAGATAATTTCATTTGTAGGTATAAGAAGCTTGGCTGCCAATTCCTATTTTATTTTTACCCTTTATTATGGTGTCGTCAAATATGGCAAAAACCACAACAAAAAAAACAACGAAGTCTGCTGCTAGCGAAACCAAACCTAGCAAAGCCGCCGCAAAGACTAGCGCTACCAAAACGACCACTGCCAGTGCAGGCTCTAAAGGCAAGTCGCTGGTGATTGTCGAGTCACCAGCCAAAGCCAAAACGATTAATAAGTACTTGGGCTCGGACTTTGTGGTGCGCTCGAGTATTGGTCATGTGCGCGACCTTCCTGTAGGCGCTAGCAAAGGCACCAAAAAAGCTGCTGCTAATAAAGATGAGAGCCTATCTAAAGAAGAAAAGGCGCAGCAAGCGCTTGTCCGCCGTATGGGTATCGATCCAGAGCACGATTGGGCAGCGGTCTATGAAGTACTGCCTAATAAAACTAAAGTGATTAAAGAGCTAAAATCTCTAGCCAAAGACGCTGACAAAATCTATCTGGCAACGGATATGGATAGAGAGGGGGAGGCCATCGCTTGGCACCTCAAAGAAGTCATCGGCGGCGCGGATAGTAAATATGAGCGCGTGGTGTTTAACGAGATTACCAAAAACGCCATTCAAAATGCCTTTAAGCAGCCCTCCAAACTCGATATCGATCGCGTCAATGCTCAGCAAGCCAGACGTTTTTTGGATCGCGTCGTCGGCTTTATGGTCTCGCCAATTCTTTGGCAAAAAGTCGCTCGCGGTCTATCCGCAGGACGCGTACAGTCCGTGGCGATGCGCTTAGTCGTGGAGCGTGAGCATGAAATTCGCGCTTTTATCCCCGAAGAGTATTGGCAGATTCATGCCGATACGCACGTTGCTGACGATAAAAAAACCAGCAAAAAAGAGGACGATGAAAATGGCATCCGCTTAGAAGCGACTAAACAAAACGACAAAACGCTAAAGCTTGTCAATAAAGAGCAGACGGATAAAGTTCTACAAGTTCTCAAAGACAACGACTTTATCGTTAAACAGCGTGAAGAAAAACCCACTCAGTCGCGTCCTAGCGCACCCTTTATCACATCAACTTTGCAGCAAGCAGCCAGTACGCGTCTAGGGTTTTCGGTCAAAAAGACCATGATCTTAGCGCAGCGCTTGTATGAAGCCGGTCATATTACTTATATGCGTACCGATTCGACTTTTTTGTCGGGTGACGCTTTAGCAGGGGCGCGCGGCTTTATCGAAGACAGCTATGGGCAAAAGTACGTACCCGAAAAGCCAAACTTCTACGGTAACAAACAAAACGCGCAAGAGGCGCACGAAGCGATTCGTCCCTCGAATGTCAACATGAAATCGACGCAATTAAAAGGCGTTGAGCGTGATGCTATTCGTCTATATGAGCTGATTTGGCGGCAGTTTGTGGCTTGTCAGATGACGCCTGCTAAGTATCTATCAGTCAATCTTTTGGTAGAGGCGGGTAATGTCGAGCTAAAAGCGCGCGGCCGTACGATGACTTTTGATGGCTATACTCGTGTTATGCCGCCGGCCAAAACTGATGATACGCTGCTCCCTGATGTCAAAAAAGGCGATAAGCTCACTCTAGATAAGCTCGATCCGAGCCAACACTTTACCAAGCCGCCACCGCGCTATACTGAGGCAAGTCTTGTCAAAGAGCTTGAGAAAAAAGGTATCGGTCGTCCCTCGACTTATGCTTCTATCATCTCGACCATTCAAGATCGCGGCTATGTCAAGCTTGAAAACAAGCGTCTATTCGCCGAAAAGATGGGCGATATCGTCACCGATAGATTGACCGACAGCTTCCCTGACTTGATGGATTATACCTTTACCGCGGCGCTCGAGGACAAGCTTGATCATGTTGCTGAAGGTGATAGCGACTGGAAAGATGTACTAGATAACTTCTATGTTGATTTTAAGCATAAAGTCGAGCATGCCAAAGACAAAGACGGTATGCGTCCAAACGATCCCACCGATGTGCCCGATGTGCACTGCGATATATGTGATCGCCCTATGCAATTACGTACCGGCTCTACAGGTGTATTCTTAGGCTGCACGGGTTATAACTTACCGCCAAAAGAGCGCTGTAAAGGCACTAAGAACCTCATGCCAGTCGAAGCGTTTGCTAGTCTTGACGATGGCGACACAGATGATGAGGCCGCTGAAGTCAAAGACTTGATGGAGAAAAAACGCTGCCCGAAATGTGGTACTGCGATGAATGGCTATATCGTCGATGGCGGTCTCAAGTTGCACGTTTGCGGTAATAACCCAGACTGCGACGGTTATATCTTAGAAGAAGGTAAGTTTGAAGTACCTGGCTCTGATGCGCCAACCATTGACTGCAACAAGTGTGATGGGCAGATGGAGCTTAAGACTGGACGCTTCGGGCCTTACTTTGCTTGTCAAAACTGCGACAACACCCGTAAAGTATTAAAGACTGGCGAGCCTGCGCCGCCGCGTATGGATCCTATTCATCTGCCGGATCTTAAGTCCACTAAGCACGATGATTATTTTATCTTGCGTGAGGGGGCAGCTGGTATGTTCTTAGCTGCGTCTAAGTTCCCTAAAGTACGCGAGACACGTGCGCCGAAACTCGCTGAGCTGCGTCCTATTCAAGATAAAATGGACGATAAGTTCCAGTATTTATTTGAAGGGCCCGATGAAGATCCAGATGGTAACCCGACTATTTTGCGCTGGTCGCGTAAGAAAAAAGAGCAATACATCGGCTCCGAGAAAAACGGCAAGGCCACGCGTTGGGGCGTCTACTGGCGTAAAGGCGAGTGGGTAGAAGAATAGTAATATAGCCAGTTTGAAGTAAAACGGTTATAAACTGGGGCGCTACTGGTATAAATTGTGCTTGCGTGCTGTTATCACAGATGCTGCGCAAAATTCATCCCAGCAGCGCCGTGTCATTTTTAAAAGGTATCGATTGTATCTTTTGTTCACTCTAATAGTTATTAAACGCCATAAAAAAACCTCTTAGCCAGCTAAGAGGTTTTTGTTATTCATAATATAAAGTCTTATCTTAGACAGTACCGATGATACCACAAGCTACGCGCGCACCTGAGTCACCTGAAGGCTGACTCGTATAATCATCAATGCCGCCATGAACGATAAAGGCTAAGCGATTGACACTGTATTTACCCGTTTTTGTAGCTGCTATCTTTTTGCTGACGTAGTTTATTGTTGCCACGCCATCTTCGTTAGCGGTTAAGTTTGGCAAGTCACCCGCGTGACCATTCATGTCGTCTGGGTTTGAGTGCGGGTTATTGTCAGGATTGAAATGTCCACCTGCCGCTTTACCCATGTTGGCACAACTACCAGTCTCATGAATATGAAGCGATACGGTCTTACCAGGCTGCAAGTTCATCAGCTTACCGTAGACTTGTACGCCGCTCTCTACTGGACGCAAGTAGACTTGACCTATTTCGCGATTGCTTGCATCGGTAGTTTTAATCACCGACTGTAGCGTAGGTTGATCAATAGGATTACCCGTTTGCAATTGGCCTTCGACCGTTTGACAACCGGTTACCGCTAGAGCTGAACCACATAATAGGGCACTTGTAAGCATTAACTTATTCATTATTCTCTCCCACTGTAATTATTTTATTTTTTGAACTTAATACAACATGCGTTGATGTCAAAAACAGTATAGCGGGAGAGTACCGACAACTATTGGGCAAAAGCGCAACAATCGGTTAATAAATGTAAGTTATTGGCATAGAGTTTTAATGAGCTCTATAAGATTTCACTTAATCACTATTGATAGGATCTTTTTCAGCTATAGGCATTTCTTCATTAAATGTTGATGCATCAGTATCTGATGACAAGCCTGATGATAGGTATTCACGTACTGGCAAAGGCTCATTTTGCCAAACTAAAGTTTCGCCAGTCTCCATGGTTTGTAATAGATTATAGTGTACAAAATCATCCAAGGCAGTCGAAGTTGGTTTGTTAGGTTGTAGACTTAACGTTAGCTTACTTTTACTACGAGCCATTAGCTCTGCAAGCGTACCTTCAACTCTATTACCTTCTAGACCACAACCCATGACAGATTGAGTTCCATAACCTATCAATAAAGTATTATCCTTTAATAGTGCATAAGGACCACCGATACCATAATTGCAGTTGGCGTAGAAGGAAGCATATTGGTCTCTCTGATCCGAAAAACTAAGCAGAATAGGAAAGTCTGGGTAGTAGAAGGCACTGATAGGAATTCTAGATATTAGTTTTCCATCGTCGTCATAACTATTACTCGTGCCACTAACCAGTCGCCACTGATAGCGCTCAAGTAGCTCATTGCTAATCGGTAGTCCAACTGGTTTAGGCCAATTTTTAGAGGTTCCTGCAAATATCAGACTAGCGCCATTTTCAATATTAAGAGCTAAGCGTTTGGGTGCAGAGTTAGCGGTTGTTTGAGCTTGAGATTGAACGAGTGGCAGCAG
Organism: Psychrobacter sp. Ps3; assembly: GCF_022129275.1. NCBI lineage: Bacteria > Pseudomonadati > Pseudomonadota > Gammaproteobacteria > Moraxellales > Moraxellaceae > Psychrobacter > Psychrobacter sp. Ps3. The sequence goes on along the minus strand of NZ_JADQAL010000034.1, from coordinate 14,047 downwards.
TTTTAGATTGAAATTAAGGCTAGAATAGGGATATTGAGGGAATAGTCTCTCAATTGTATGGTAATTATCGTTATAACTACTATTACTGCTTTCTGATTGAACGGTTTCATCGATAAGATTGTCTACACATATCGATTCTGTTGCAAGTTTACCAGAACCATAATTAGGAAAAGGAGGAGCGAGTATACTCAAAAACTCAATGTCATAGCGCTGACAGCCCTGAGTGAGTTTAATATGACTAGGGGCAACTTCTATAGTGATAGGCGGGACAGTAGCTGCGTTGATAGTATTACCTTGAGCATCAACGGCTTGTTGTAACTGCCAATCGTAGCTGTTTGCCCACTGAATGACTTGATCATCTTTCACTTCTATATATTCAATAGCAGCAGGTGTATTGATAACTGTATTTTCAGTTTTAGGAGGCTGCTGCGAGCTTTGTATAGGTGTGGAATGACAGCTTGCTAAAGCTAATCCAACTAGAGTAAAAACTAGCAATGAATAACTATTTTCAGGTAATGGCATTATTAAGTCCCTTAAGAAATAGTTCAAAGTTAAAAATTCTTTATCGAGTGACAATAGCGGTATTCTTCCAAATCAACGTCTCCCCAGTCTCTAACTTTTGAGTTAATAGATAGTAGGGTAAATCGGAATTATCGAGATTAGTATTATCTACATTGACGCTATCAAGTTGCTGCAAGCTCAACTGACTTTTGCTTAGCTGTTCAAGCGCTCTTATCTTATTTTCGGCGGCTTCGCGTTTGGGCCCGCAGCCCATCATAGTTTGATTCCCTGAGCCGATCAGCAGGATATGGTCAGGCGTCAAGATATAAGGGCCACCAACACCATTACAATCGGAGCTAAAGCCGACATGCTGCTCATCGTTAAAGCTATAACCAAAATAAGCGATGACTCGAAATTCTGGACGACTCAGCTCAATGATAGGCTGGTTGTCGCTATCTAACGCGCTGACTAATCGCCATTGATAGTCCTTTAGAAACTCATAACTGATAGATAAGCCTTGAGTGGGTTGCAAGGCTCTTAGCGCTCCTGCAAACACTAGCTTTTTGTCTTGAACATTGATAGCCAATTCATAGGGCACGGTGTTTTGAGATTTTGTGTGATTTAAAGTGGGCTGAGTTTGTGGTGCAGATAGTAGCTCAAGACTGAAACCGCTTCTGCTATAACGCGGAAAAAGCTCAGTTAAATACTTAGCGATATCGCTCGTAGCCTGCGTATCTTTTATCGAGCACCAAGCAGGTGTAATATCACTCACCCCATTAGAATTATAGTTGTAAGAGCTGTAGGAGTTATCGCTATAGTCATCATGATGTAAGCTATAGCGCTGACAGTCATATCTGAAGACTAAATGACTAGGGCGCACCTCTAGCATTAAGGGCGTCTCGGTATTCATTTGATTTATATTGTTTTGGCTGTCTATCGAGCGCACCAATTGCCAGTCATAACGGTTTAAGCTCTCTACAGTAAGCTCAGGGAATTTGTAAGAGTTGCTAGGGTCGATATTATCGAGTTGCGGAAAGGTGATAATCGCTTCGTCATAAACTTTAGGTTTTGGCACTTTTGGGATTATCGGTACAGTTGGCGTTGTTGATGTTTGTGTTGATATTTCACTTGCTGTCGTCATATCGGGATTTTGCTTTATGGTTTGACACCCTGATAAAGCTGCTATGCTCAATAGGCTAAACAAAGCAGTTAGGACAAATGGATAAGCGTTTATTGATGGGTTTTTCATAAGTCTCTGCCTAATTCATAAAGTACATAACCAAATGAGTTAAATATTAGTAAGGTTTATCTTTTTTCTCATTTTGCCATAGCAAGGTTTCGCCAGACTTCATAGTTTGCAATAAGTGATAGCGTGGATAGCTGTTTTTAGGGTTTAGCGTTTTTAAACTATTAGCAGGTTGTAAGGTTAAGGCCAGTTTGCTACTGCTACCATTCATCAAAGTAAATAAAGTGTTTTCAATGCGATTACCCGTTTCACTGCAGCCCATATCAGTGCTAACGATACTATCAACCTTGAAAGTATTATCTTTTAATAAAGTGTAGGTAGCACCAGAACCGTTACATTCTGAGCTAAAGTGAACCGTTTGACTGTCAAGATTACCTCCAAAGCTTACTGAAATAGGGTAATCCGGATGATAAAAGTTACCTATGGGGGTTTTAACTAATTGACCATTATCGTCATAAGAATGACTAACCGCACTGACAAGCTGCCAGTGATACTGCTCCAAAAGCTCGCTACTAATAGCTAAGCCAGTGAGAGCAGGCAACGTCTCTTTTACTATCATCTGCTCAGACTGTTTAGAGTTAACTTGAGTAGCTGCTGTACTAACGGTAGTTATTTGCTGAGGGTGTGCAATAGAATTAAATTGACAACCTAGAGTTGCTACAGACAAACTGAGAATAAGCAAAGAGCGTTTTATCGTAGTTAAAATCATTATAAAATCCTTTTTGAAATTATGTAAAAACGTATTTAAATTAACGTCTGTCTTTTTTTTCATTCTTCCAAATAAACGTCTCGCCAGTTTCTAATGTTTGATTAAGTAGATAATCGGGAAAATCTGAATTATTGACATTGCTGTTATCAAATTTCTCAAGTGTCAACTGGCTAACACTACTTAGCATCGTCCTACTGAGTTTAGATTCGATATGGTTTATTAGATCGCCGCAGCCGATCATAGTTTGAGGGGCGCTACCAATAAGCAAGGTTTGACCAACAGTTAACGCATAGCCGCCACTCACGCCATTACAGCCCGAACTAAAGCTAGCACTTCGTCTATGTTCGTCTGTGTAGAAGTTTACCGTGATAGGAACCTCTGTATAACCAAATTCAGTAATAGGTTGGTTATTTTGGTCAGTAGCATTAACTATTCTCCACTGATAACGCTCTAATAGCTCATTCGTAATAGGCAAACCTGATACTTGTTGCTCAGGTTTAGGCATCCCTGTAAATATAAGCGTCATACCATTATTTACATTAAGGGCTAATTGTTTTGAACCCTCTGCTATAGGAGGTTTTTCATTAAGCGTTAGCACTCTAAAATTAAAATATAAATAAGATCTGGGCGAAAATATTGTCTCTAGTACTTGTTGAATAGCGCCTGGGCCTTGTATGTTATATTTTGAAGCACAGTTATCATTGACGTCCCTCAGCTCAGACATGGAATAGGGATAGGGTATAGGATGACCCCTCTCAATTCCAATTTTATAAAGGTGACAGCCTTCTTTAAACAACAACGTATCTGGACGAACTGCCATTATCAGTGGTGGGTGGTGCTTAAAGTCTTGAGCTTTACCATCCGCTCTAGCGACTTGGGTTAATTGCCAATCATAGCGAGTCAAGGTCTGCACAAGATAAGACTGAGGAGTAGAAGCTGACCAACTTTTATCAGTACTATTAGAGGTCTTAGAAGTAGCCGCTATGGTTTTAGTTGAAGGGTTAGGCGGCGTATGTTGACAACCTAGTAAGCTGGCGGCACTCACTAAACCTATAAGCAGTGTCGGTATGTAAAATTGATTTATAGCCATTATTATCTACCAAGTAAACCATTTGCCTAAAATATAGCACAGCTTTGAACCAAAGTAGGTTATAAAATCGCAGGCATAAAAAAGCCGCTTACTCTAAAGTAAACGGCTCTCGTTAAGTAGAACTTTGATAGTTGTCGCTTAGCTATGCAATGACTTTTTTGAAGTAGTATCCACTGTCACTTTAGCAGGCTTTAGCGGTGTTGGCATACTGACTAAGGCCGCTTTAAGTACTTCATCGATAGTCGCTACCGGCTGAATGGTTAGACCTTCCTTAACGTTATCAGGAATATCCGCCAAATCGCGCTCGTTAGTCGCTGGAATCAACACGTGCTTGATACCACCGCGATGCGCCGCTAGTAGCTTCTCCTTGAGACCACCGATACGCAGGATTTTACCGCGTAGGGTAATCTCACCCGTCATTGCAATATCCGGACGGATAGCGATACCGGTGATGGCTGAGACTAGCGCTGTGGTCAATGCACCGCCAGCTGAAGGCCCATCTTTTGGCGTTGCACCCTCTGGCATATGCACGTGAACGTCAGTAGTTTTAAAGGTTTCATAATCGATACCTAAGCTATCACCGCGTGCTCGTACCACGCTCATTGCGGCACGAATCGACTCTTTCATCACGTCACCGAGAGAACCGGTAAAGGCCAGTTCGCCTTTGCCCTTCATCGCTACCGCTTCGATAGTGAGGAGCTCACCGCCAACTTGTGTCCAAGCAAGGCCAGTGACCCGGCCGATCTCAGCGTCTTTTTCGGCAAGACCATAGTCATACTGATGCACGCCAAGGTAGTCATTGATATTGCTATCATCGACAACCACTAGCTCACGATCATCTTTTTTCGGAGCACGCGCGCCATGATTCTCAACCGAGCCGCGAACCACTTTGCGGCAGATCTTATTGACTTCACGCTCAAGGTTACGCACACCCGCCTCTCGCGTATAGCTACGCACGATACTATGCAGCGCCGCCTCGACAATTTCAATCTCACCGTCCTTTAGACCGTTTTGCTTAATCGCTTTTGGCACAAGATACTTCTGGGCGATATTGACCTTTTCTTCTTCGGTATAGCCCGGCAGACGAATGACTTCCATACGGTCTAAGAGCGCAGGCGGGATATCCATACTGTTGGCTGTACAGATAAACATCACTTGTGAGAGATCCAAGTCCATATCTAGGTAATGATCATTGAAGCTATCATTCTGTGATGGATCGAGCACTTCAAGCAAGGCTGAAGCTGGATCACCACGGAAGTCTTGCGCCATCTTATCGACTTCATCTAATAAGAATAGCGGGTTTTTGACTTCTACTTTCGCCAGTGACTGTACGATTTTACCCGGCATCGCACCAATATAAGTGCGGCGATGACCGCGGATTTCCGCTTCATCACGCACGCCGCCAAGTGCCATACGTACGAACTTACGACCGGTTGCCCGCGCGATAGATTCACCTAAAGACGTTTTACCGACACCAGGAGGACCTACCAGACACAGAATCGGACCACGAAGCTTTTTCACTCGCGACTGCACGGCGAGGTACTCTAAGATACGATCTTTGACATCTTGCAAGCCATAGTGATCTTCATCGAGGACGTTTTTGGCTTTTTCTAAATTGATCGATACTTTGCTCGTGGCATTCCACGGCGTGTCTAATATCCACTCAATGTAGTTACGCACCACTGAAGATTCACTAGATGCAGGCGGCATCATTTTTAGTTTCTTCAGCTCTTGCTCCGCTTTTTTGCGCACGTCTTCTGGCAGATCTGCCTCTTCTAAGCGCTGTTCAAGCTCGCTGACATCGTCCTCACCATCGAACGCGCCGTCATTCATCTCTGACAGCTCGTTCTTTATGGCTTTCATCTTCTCGTTTAAGAAGTACTCGCGCTGATTGTCTTCCATTTGCTGACGCACGGCATCTTGAATATCTTGTTCGATATTCTGCTCAGCGCTTTGCTTAACCAGATACTCGGTTAAAGTATTGATATGCGCTTTGAGATCGTCCTTTTCTAAGAACGATTGCTTCACATCCAAATCCATCGAAACCCGAGTAGAGATAAAATAGATGAGCTCTAATAAGTCATCGATACGCTTGGCCACGCGAGTCAGCTCTCGTGCGTTACGCAGACGTGCTTCGGCATAAGCTTCAAACAAGCCAGTCAGCGCTTTGATAGTGTTTTTTTGTTGGCTATCATCGAGCTTAACCTCAAGATCAGCGCGCTCAAAAGTCGCCATCAAGACGTCGTCTTGGCTGTCTGCATGGTTTTCTATAGCATCGACGCGGGCACGATATTGGCCTTCAATCAGCACCTTGATGCAGTTTTCATCGCTATCATGCGGCATCGTGCTGACGATGCGGCAAACCGTACCATACTGATAGAGGTTATCTTGGTCGATATCTTCGGTCAGCGAGTCTTTTTGTGCGACAACGAGTACTTTATCGCCATACTCTGCTTGCGCAAGCTCCACCGCTTTGACCGACGGCGTGCGACCTACAAATAGGGCGATTTGCATGTGCGGATAGACGACTACATCGCGTAGTGCCAAGAGTGGCAAATGATTGTCTGAGCCATTATCGGCAGTGTTTTTATCAACATTTTGTTCATCAGTATCAGGCGTTGCTGCTGACACATCGATGTCGATATTGTCTTTATCAATATTATAGTCAGTCATATATTCATTCCTTATTCACTAGACTTGTTCAGTCAAGTTAGTGTTTCATGATAGATAAATGGTGTTCTTAGATTAAATTACAAGGCTTATCCTTTAATGCACTATAAATAAGAGCAAGGAAAATGATGATGCGACTTTTGGCTTTAAAACGTGCTTTTAACTCTATTCTGAGCTTTGTCTAGGTATCAGGCTATTGGGTTTTGCGCATAGGCTTTATCGTTAGAATCAGGTAAAATAGCGCCCGTCTTATAGATAGGTTAATTTTGAATTTTTTGATGAGACGACAAGTAATATTGAGGCTAAATAGGGGCAAAGAGTATGACCATTAATGCGGTGCTACTAGCGGTAGTGATTATGCTTGGGCTGTCACTGGCGCGAGTCCATGTGGTACTCAGTTTGCTCATCGGTGCTATAGCGGGCGGCTTGCTCGCCGGTTTAGGTATCACCGCAACTTTAGAAGCCTTTCAAGAAGGTATCCAAAACGGGGCAGGTATTGCCCTCTCTTATGCATTATTAGGTGCTTTTGCGGTAGCGATTGCGCATTCAGGATTGCCGCAGTCTTTGGCAGGTGCGGTCATTAAGCGTATTGATGCGGGCGGTACCAGTCTCATGATTAAGTACACGCTATTTGCAGGCCTAGTGATGATGAGCTGTTTTAGCCAAAACCTCATTCCCATTCACATTGCCTTTATACCGCTGCTCGTGCCGCCGCTATTGCTCGCCTTTAATCGTATGCAGATAGATCGCCGACTTATTGCTTGTCTGATTACCTTTGGCCTTGTCACCACTTATATGTTTATCCCGTATGGCTTTGGTGATATTTATCTCAACCAAATTATGCTCAAAAACGTCGGTGAAGCCGGTATCGATATTAGCGATATCTCCGTCACTAAGGCGATGGCGATTCCGGCGCTCGGTATGTTTCTTGGCCTTTTGACTGCGGTGTTTATCAGCTATCGTAAGCCGCGCCAGTATCAGCAATTAACGATAGATAAAGACGCTCGCGATGCTGTAATCGATAAAGAGTCCACTAGCGACGACTTGAGTCAAACTGCCACACGTGCGCCCACGCAAGGCAAACTTAAAACGCTTATCGCGCTAGCGGCTATTGTTACCGCTTTTGTGGTGCAGCTGTATACCGACTCGCTGCTCTTAGGCTCGATGTTTGGTTTTGCGGTATTTATGGCGACGGGTGTGGTCAAATGGCGCGAAGCCGATAGCGTGTTTAACGACGGTATCAAGCTGATGGCGATGATTGGCTTTATTATGATTACCGCGCAAGGTTTTGCAGAAGTGATGAAAGCGACAGGGGAGATTGCGCCGCTGATTGATGGTGCGACTAACTTGTTTGCAGGAAATAAAGCGATCGCTGCCTTTGTCATGCTAGGGATTGGTTTAGTAGTCACCATGGGTATTGGCTCGTCGTTTTCTACTATTCCGATTGTGGCGGCTATCTATGTACCGCTATGTATATCACTAGGATTTTCACCACTAGCAACCGTCGCTATTATTGGTACGGCTGGCGCGTTAGGTGATGCAGGCTCGCCCGCGTCCGACTCGACGCTTGGGCCAACGTCTGGTCTAAACGTTGATGGTCAACATGACCATATCAGAGATAGCGTGGTGCCAACATTTATTCATTACAATATACCGCTACTGGCGTTTGGCTGGATTGCGGCGATGGTGCTTTGATTAGTAATATATATACGTAGCAAGTAGTTCACTCTCTACGATATTTCTCTATCATAGATACACTGCTTTATTTGTTTGATATCTTTATGAATAGAATACATAGAGAACAGTTCAAGATAAACAAAGACAAGGACGCTATACTCTATATCACTATGGAGATAATCGTATAAAAGAAAACCTACGGTGCATATTAATAGGGTTAATATAGCGTAAAATGTGAAAGTTGATACCCTTAAAAAACCTTTATCGGAAACCAAAAGCAGATGCTTATTCTCTTCATACAGTTGCGATGAAGAGATGCTAACGGATAACAAGTTATTATTGTATAGACGTTTTTTTTCTAGCTGTCTTTCTCTATAGCTAACGATAATAAAAAAAGTACAAGCGCAGAGAAAGTAAACGAAGGAGGTTAAGCTTTTAGGTTTATCGTACTCCCAAAAGTAAATCCCGAACATTGCTACTCCTATCCAAAACAATAGGGCAGCTGTTAGCACATAGAATGATCTAGATTTTTTAGTAGGGTAGATTGTCACCAGAATAGACATCCTATTTGTTAATAATAATCATTACTATCTATAATAAAATATACTCTATATTTAAACAATAGTTCTGTCTAATTAAAGATAAATATCAATTACTGTCATCCTCAAAACCCTCTATCTCATTACCCAAACTATTCAAAAACTCGTCACTCTGCACTAGCAGCTCATTCAAACGCGCCTCATTAATAACGCTTGATAGCTCATCAGAACTAAAGTTTTGTTCTTGACTGTAATAAAGCATTTCCCTAGCGTCATCATTGCCTAGTGTTTGTAAATAAGTATCAACCGTATCGGCGCTAGAGGTTTCTAGTTCATACTCATCAATATGAGTGGGTTTAAACCACCTTAAGCCACTTGGCGTAATCAAACCGTCTAACGGCACATCCCATGGTTGACGCGCTAATTGTTCAACCACTTGAAAGTCGTAGCACCAGCCAATTTTTAGCGGCCTTGAAGCGCCAGACTGATAGCTTCTTCCAAGAGTCGTATCATAAAAACCACCACCCATGCCCATACGATTGCCTTGTTTATCTACCGCTACCAGTGGACAGATGATGACGTCCAGTTCTCGTGCCCATAATAAATGCCGATGTCGGTTTTGCGGCATCCCTAAACGATGAATATAGGTCGGTACGTTGATAAGTTTTGAGTGATAAATGGGCACAAAGCGCAAGCGTTTATCGTCGTCTCCTTTATTGTCACGACCGAGCGAGCCGACCACTGGCAGATATGCCCGGTAGCCTGAGCGCTGACACCAGTCCAATAGCGGCTGAGTAGGAAGCTCACCAAAGCCATCATAATATAAGCCAATACGCGCACGCGGAGGCAAGCGTTGTTGCAATTTAACCAAGTGCAAACTTGCCATGCGTGCGTATTGTCTGCGCTCACCATCTGTTAGTTGGCGGCGCAGGCGAGTAAACTGACGTCTAGGTGGATTGGTTATCATAATAGTATTTACAGTATTGGTTAAAAAGATATGTGGCGATCAATCACTTTTACTTAGTATCTATTTGTTCAGTGTCTAGTTGTTCAGTGTCTAGTAAGTATAAATACTCGCATCGGCTTGGAGAAATTTATGATAAGCCATGCTATCATAACCTCACTTTACAGCCTATTTTCCTTATGTGCAGCTTTAGTTGCACTTTTTATGATAAACCATTTATTAACTACTAATAAAAGAGGATCGTTATGTCACAAAATCAGGCCACCCGTACCGAAAAAGACACCATGGGCAATGTCGAAGTCCCAGCAGACGCTTATTGGGGCGCGCAAACCCAGCGTAGCCGTGAGAACTTCAAGATTGGCGGTGAGACCTTGCCGCGTCCGATGATTGAAGCGATGGCATTAGTCAAAAAGGCCGCTGCGATTACTAATGCTAGCCTAGAGCGTATCGAAGGCGATAAGCGCGATCTTATCGTGCAAGCGGCTGACGAAGTCATCAACGGCGGTCTTACCGATCAGTTCCCGCTCGTGGTATGGCAGACGGGTTCTGGTACGCAGTCAAACATGAACATGAACGAAGTGCTTGCTAACCGTGCCAATGAAATCGCAGGCTCTGAGCGTGGCACTTACGCACCGATTCATCCTAACGATCACGTCAACCACGCTCAGTCTACTAATGACAGCTTCCCAACGGCAATTCGTGTCGCTGCTGCGCGTCAGATCAATAGCCTACTTATCCCAGCGGTCAAAGCGCTACGTGATACCTTAGATAAAAAGTCCAAAGAGTTCGATAGTATCGTCAAAATCGGTCGTACGCATTTGCAGGACGCTACACCTTTGACCTTAGGTCAAGAATTTAGCGGCTATGTGAGCCAGCTTGACCATGCACTCACGCGTATCGACAACGCGCTACAAGGTTTATATGAGTTACCACTCGGCGGTACAGCGGTTGGCACGGGTCTAAACGCTCATCCTGACTATGCAGTAAAAGCAGCTGAGCAATTAGCTGAGCTAACAGGCTTGCCATTTGTCACATCCCCAAATAAATTTGAAGCACTAGCGGCGCGTGATGCCGAAGTATTTGCTTCTGGCGCACTCAAAACCCTAGCAGGTAGCTTAAACAAAATCGCTAACGACGTACGCTGGCTTGCCTCAGGTCCTCGTTGTGGTCTTGGCGAGCTGACCATTCCAGAAAACGAGCCAGGCTCTTCTATCATGCCAGGTAAAGTGAACCCAACCCAGTCAGAAGCGATGTCTATGGTTGTGGCACAAGTCATGGGTAACGATACGACTATCAGCATGGCGGGCGCGTCAGGTAACTTTGAGCTTAATGTCTACAAACCAGTGATTGCCTTTAACTTACTACAGTCCATCCAATTATTAGGCGATGCGTGCAATAGCTTTAATGACAACTGTGCGGTTGGTATCGAGCCTGTTAAAGAAAAAATCGATGACTTCTTGCATAATTCGCTCATGCTAGTGACCGCATTGAACCGTCATGTCGGTTATGAAAATGCCGCGAAAATCGCTAAGACCGCGTATAAAGAAAACAAAACGCTCAAGCAAGTCGCGGTTGAGCTCGATCTAATGACCGAAGCGCAGTTTGATGAGTGGGTCACGCCAGCGGATATGGTGCATCCTTCTTAATTTAGATTTTGTTTTGTATAAGTGAGTAGGGTGGGTTAGCAACAGTGTAACCCACCAACTTGATTTCAACGAAAAAGACCTTGCCACCCCTGATATGAGAATGTGGCAAGGTCTTTTTTATGCTTTATGCTTTTTGGAGCTATTCCCACTCGTTGGGATTTACGAAAATGTAAATCCCCTTGCACTCGGACGAAGTAGTACTTCGTTGTTTCCTCGCTCAGGGCTAGCGGTGACATCTCGTTTTTACATACAGGTAGCGTAGTTTAGATTTTGATTTTTTATAAAGCTTAAAAGGGTTTAATTCGTAGGTTGGTGTGGAGCTTGCGACACTCAACAAATGACCTAAACAGGGTGACACAAAAAAGAGCACATGAATCACTCATGTGCCCTAAATATCTTACTCAAAAATTTATTTCATACTTAACTATTTTTATTTAATCTCAAGCTTTTTGCGCTCTGAGCTGGTCTCTTTTGGTAGTACCAGTTTAAGAATGCCATTTTCGTATGATGCTTCTGCCGCCTCTACTTTTACCTTAGAAGGCAACTGGAAACTACGTGAGACTGAGCCAAAGTAGCGCTCACTACGCAGTATCTTATCGCCGTCTTTTTGCTCATCTTTTTGTGCAATCTCCGCGCTGATTGAGACGATATCCCCAGTTATCGACAGATCGATATCTTCTTTAGCAACGCCAGGTATTTCAGCATTGACATAAAACGCATCCTCTTTTTCACCAACATCAATCTTGATCTGGCTAGCGTTAGGAAGAGCATCACCGTGAAGTGGACGCATTAAAAAGCTAGGTGCCATCTCATCAAAGAAGTTGTCAAAGATTGAATTACGTGTGACTAGTTTACTCATAACATGCTCCTTATCATGGATTGGTTGTTGTTTATCTTACCTACTATATATATAAAGATGGGCTATAGAATTTCAAGAGTTAAAATCATAAAATTTATCTTGTATTTCTCACAAAAAAGCCAAGCAAAATGCTCGGCTTTTTTATTTTAAAGTGTCAATATTTCAATACTTAAAACTTATAAAGCAAACCAAGCGTCGTCGTAGCATCAGTACGCGAGTCGACCATAGGGCTATCGTATTGCTCATTAGGCAGGTAGCTTAAGCTTTGATTAAAAAAACCTGCCCAGCGCTCGTTGAAATCGTAGTTAGCGCTAACGTTAATATAAGGGTTTAAGCTTGAATTTGATTTATAAGCGGCGACACCTGTCTTTGCAGACTCTTCATCGCTAACGCCGTAATAGTATTCGTTGTAGTCATCATCGTGATACTCAAAACCTATGCTCGGATAGACGGTCAGCTTATTCTTAGTGATACGCGCCAGATAGGTTAAGCGGGCAGTATTACCACCACTACGGTCTAAAACGTCAGTAGCGGCTTGAATACGGAAGCCGCCAACCGGGGTACGGCGTAGATAAGTGATACCGGCGGCGGCAGATATCTTACGCTCATCAAGACCTTGCAGCGCGCCATTGGCATCATCAGGATCGAATGAGTTGCCTGCTAATTGGGCGTAGGCAGATAGCTGGTTAGTGCCGTCATTGATCAGATAAGCACCAGCTTGAGCGCCGCGCGCATAGACTCTGTTGTTGTCATAAAACACCCCTGGCAGTACCCGTACTTCTTCATCGTCCAAATCATAAGCGCTATTAGAGTACAGTACGTTAACGCCTACGCTGAGCTGAGCGTCTTGATCGGTAGGCAGGTTTTTGAAGGGAGCGGCGCTTACGGTGCCAGCTGCCCCTAAGAGCATCATAGCGGCAAAGGTGGAGAGTACAGCGCGATAAGTCATGCTTGGAGCAGGTAGTTTAGACATAGTTGGGTCTCATGGGCAGGGAGTTAGGAAATAGTTTTAGCGTTATTTGCAACATCAATATTAACTTAATTTGTTATTCAGTAGCAGCTAGTATTTGCAAGATTTGGTTATGAATATCTTGCCACCACCACAAAAAACCAATGACAATAACAAGCATGACTAGCCAAGGCAGTAGTCGCCAGATCAGGCTTATGTCAACAGGCTCTGGCGCAAATTTCTTGGGATCAATATAAGTGGGGTAGTTATTAATGTAGCCCCCACTTTGGTCAAAATCAGCAGTATCCGCGGTATTGTTTGAGTCCACAGGGGTTTGGCTATTATTATCAGCAAATATATTGGTAAGCGGCGGATTATCGCGCTGATTATCTTGTAAGCCCGTTTGATAGCTTGGCTGATGATTGCTTGCATAGCTCGCTTGAACCGCGTTTTGATAAGCTTGCTGAGCTTGCGCCATAGCTGCTTGCTGTGCCAGCTCTCGCTTACGATAAGCGAGAGCAATAGGCAAGGCGATAAGCAAGCCAGTAATCGCGCCGCCGATATGGCCAGCGTTATCGATACCCGGCACTGCAAAGCCGTAGACTAAGTTGATGCCCATGATGATAATTAAGCTTTTTAGATTGAGCACCATGCCATTGACTGACATCTTAAAAAATGCCGCGACGAGTAAAGCCGCACCGATGCCCATAATTCCGCCAGACGCGCCAGCCGACAGTCCAGGCTGACCGCTACCGTCTATGATCGCTTGCCAAGTCACATAGTTATTGAGGACGTTACCGCCGATCACTGCGAGCAAGAATAGCGCCAAGAATTTAACGGAGCCAAACATCGGCTCAGCAATTTGACCAAAAAAATACATCGCAAAGCTATTAAATAATAAATGCATCAAGCCAATATGCAAAAAGCCGCTAGTGATTAAGCGCCAAGGGTCTTCACCCATGGTATACGGTAGAGCGTTTGCGCCCCAATTCAATAACTGCTCAGTAGAAGGGTCATTGGCATCGACGCCTGTGAGCAGTTGAATGAGAAACAGACCAATAAAACTGATAAGTAATACAGTGGTGATAGGCGCGGTGGCGAATAGCTGCTTAATAGTCATAAATGCCGTTATTTATTAACAGTAGGGCGTGTTGAACATTCGCAAATAGGCACTGCTGATCGCTAAAATTGTTCCAG
>NZ_JADQAL010000033.1:0-29578 GCF_022129275.1 Psychrobacter sp. Ps3 | reverse complement strand
GACATTGTAAATAGTATCAATGAGTTACAATGTGGCTTATCCCGAACTGGGGTTAACTACAATAACTTTATTATAAATTTGAGAAGCATTATTCACTTTAGCCATTATAGGACTTTTTATGCAAGAACTAACGCCACCTGAAAACTCGTCCACTCCTAGTATTTCTCTGACACCGCCTGAACCAGTCAAATCAGTTGATACCAGCGAAGCGGATCAAATGGTCAAGCTCGATAAAAGCCAGATCCCAGAGCTGGATGCCAAGGTCGATGCTTTTGTTGATCATGTGCTTACTAACTCTGCTAATAGTCCTGAATTTCAGCAAAACGTGCAATCTATTCATAACCTAGGCTCCAAAGAGATTCGTGAGTCCGCGCAAGTCTCCAATCGCATGCTAGACTTGCCTGCAAAAAGTCTCAACGATGGCTTATTTGACAGCTCACCCATTGCTAAATCCTTGACGGAGCTGCGCGGCATTGTGGAGGATTTAGACCCAAGCAAAAAGCAATTGACCAGCTCGCGTAAGCTGTTTGGCCTCATTCCATTTGGTAATAAAGTCCAAGACTACTTTCGTCAATATGAGTCCGCGCAGTCGCATATTAACGCCGTCGTCACAAGCCTTTATAATGGTAAAGACGAGCTACTCAAAGACAATGCCACGATTGAGCAAGAAAAAGTCAATATGTGGGAGCTGATGCAATCGATTCGTCAGTACATCTATGTCGGCAAAAAGATCGATGAGCAGCTAGAACAAAAGATTCACGCGATAGAGGCGACTGATCCTGAAAAAGCACGTATTATTAAAGAAGAGATGCTGTTTTATGTGCGTCAAAAAAACACAGACTTTTTAACCCAACTCGCGGTTAACGTCCAAGGATATCTAGCGCTTGATACCATTCGCAAAAATAACTTGGAGCTGATTAAAGGCGTGGACCGCGCGACGACGACGACAGTATCAGCACTACGCACCGCAGTCGTAGTGGCGCAGGCGATGACTAATCAAAAACTGGTACTCGATCAAATCACCGCACTTAATAAAACGACCAGTAGCTTGATTGAGTCGACCTCAGAGATGCTCAAACGTCAGTCTGGTGAGATCCATGAGCAAGCCACTAGTAGCACTATTGAACTTGATAAATTACAAAACGCCTTCAATAATGTCTATGAGACGATGGATATGATTAGTAATTATAAAGTTGAAGCGCTTGAAAACATGAAGCAGACGGTCAATACTTTGACCAGTGAAGTCGATAAAGCGCAGAAATACCTCGATAAATCGAATCAGACGACAGTATTAGAAGTGTCAAAAGAGCTTGATAGTAAACAGATAGCGGATAAGTCTGGTATCGATATCTAAAAATGCACTATTTAAGCAACTGCTCATCTCTACAAGCTGTCTCTACTGTCAAAAACTTCTGATACGCTCATTAACTGAGCGTATCCCTATAGCTATCACACTTAACACAAACAATTGACGTAAGATATTGTCTACTGGTTCGTGTTAAGATAGCCCCTATTAATAATTTTAAAAATAGATACGGTAATTTATGAGTTGGAATGATCCAAACGCCTCAAGTGAGGCACAACGCTATGACAATCCTATTCCCAGTCGTGAGCTGATTCTGAGCACGATTAGTGATAATAGCGATGTTACGCACAAAGCATTAGCTAAAATCTTCGGTATCGAAGATCCTGACCAGTTCGATGCGCTAGGTAATCGTCTAAAAGCGATGGCGCGTGATGGACAAGTCAATCGTGAAGGTCGACCTTATCGTTATCGTCCAGTGACTCAGCACGATATTGTCAGCGGTACAGTTTCAGCGCATCCAAAAGGCTTTGGTTTTGTGGTGCTCGATGATATGCCAGATCTTTTCTTGCATGAAAAACAGATGCGTTGGGTGTTCAATGGCGATTCTGTTGAGGCCATAGGTACTTCTACGGACAATCGCGGACGTACCGAAGGCCGTATTGTCGATATCACCTCGCGTCAACAGAATCAGTTCATCGGAATACTTGCCAAAGATGAAGAAGGTTACTGCGTAGAATTGGGTAGCCCTAACAGTCATCAACCTATTACCTTGGCAGATGACCACGTCGATGCTTTGGATGTCAAACAAGGCGATCCGGTAAAAGTCGATATCATTGATTGGCCAAACCAGCATGAGTTTGCGACTGGTAAAATCACTGAAGTGCTCAATGACGATAACGATCGCGAGCTGATTATTGAGACCACTTTACTCAATTATGATATTCCACATGAGTTCAGCGAAGCCACGCTTAAGCAAGCCAATAGCTATAAAGAACCCACTGAAAAAGACACCAAAGGTCGGACTGACCTGCGTGGTCTGCCTTTAGTGACTATCGATGGTGAAGATGCACGTGACTTTGATGATGCCGTGTTCGCTGAGAAGCGCTCTGGCGGTAACTACCGGGTACTAGTCGCTATCGCTGATGTTAGTCACTATGTAACGCCGAACTCACCGCTCGATGTTGAGGCTTATGAACGCGGGACCTCAGTGTACTTCCCGCACCGAGTGATTCCGATGTTGCCTGAGGTACTCTCAAACGGTTTATGTTCATTGAACCCTAATGTCGACCGCTTATGTATGGTCGCGGATATCAAAGTCTCACGTGCTGGCAATGTCACCGGTTATGAGTTTTATCCGGCGGTGATGAACTCACAAGCACGTCTGACCTATAACCAAGTCAACGCGTATTTTGACAATCCAAAAGACAAAAGCGTGCCTGATTCTTTGACAGGCAATAAAGACGTCAAAAAATCAATTGATACACTACATCAACTCTATGAGCTGCTTTTGAAAAAACGCGAAGAGCGTCATGCTATGGAGTTTGAGACCGTTGAGACTTATATCAAGTTCAATGAAGAAGGCGGTATTAAAGCGATTGTACCGCGTACGCGCGGCGATGCTCATAAACTAATCGAAGAGTGTATGCTGCTGGCGAATACTTGCGCGGCAAACTTTGCGCTCAAGCATGAGCTGCCGGTACTGTACCGTAATCATGATAAACCAGATCAAGAAAAGTCGATGCGTATCCATGAATACGCCAAAAACTTCGGTCTGCCCTTCCCAGAAGAGAGCCCGACGCAGGCCGATTATCAGCGCCTGATTGAAGCAACCAAAGATCGTCCTGATGCGATTAGCATTCATAGCATGCTACTACGCTCGATGATGCAGGCCAATTATGCGCCTGATAATATCGGTCACTTCGGCTTAGCGTACGATGAATACAGCCATTTTACCTCGCCGATCCGTCGCTATCCTGATTTGATGTTGCATCGCGCGATCAAAGCGAAAGTTACTAAAACTCAGCAGCCGATTATGGACTTTTCTTTGGAAGGAGCAGGCACGCAAACTTCAGATACTGAGCGCCGTGCGGAAAGAGCTTCACGCTATGTCGAGTCGTGGCTCAAGTGTCACTACATGAAAGATCATGTCGGTGAAGACTTCGAAGGTGTGGTCACGAGTGTCACCAGCTTTGGTCTGTTTGTGACTTTGTCTGATTTGTTTATTGATGGTCTAGTGCACATCTCTAATGTTGGTGATGACTTCTTTGTCTATGACGAGCAGCAACAACAACTGATTGGTAAGGACAAAGGTACGGTATTTGGTTTGGGCGACTCGGTAAAAGTCAAAGTCGCTGGCGTCAATATGGACTTATTGCAAATTGATTTTGATCTGTTAGAAAAATTAAAATCAAGTCAGATGAACCAAACGAAGAAAGACTCTTCCAAAAAGAGTCCGGTCAAAAAGACCAATGGTCGTAGCAGTAGTAAAAGCAAAGGTAATAGCAAGAAAAGCTAAGCAGCTTTGGTAATTGATAAATTTAGAGACAAATAAAAAGGCTAACTCGAAGTTAGCCTTTTTATTTGTCTCTAGTTTCTAGCTATCATTAATTCACAATAAGACAAAAAACAGTGCTACTAGAATGAATGCGATGGCGCATCGAGCGATAACAGCATGCCAGTAAAGGTTATACCAGTAGCAGGTATTATAAGCACACTCTTTTACTTAGAATTCACTATACATAGTATAGAGCACAGATTGCCTTACTGAGCGCTATTCATCTGTTCTAAACGCTGCTGTTCAACGTCTTGAACTTGCTCTATTTGAGCAGTAGCATTATCAATGATGGCTTTGGGTTTTTCGCCTAGTGGCTGTGCTGAGTTGCTGTCATTCTCCTCATCACCATTTTTAACTACCTCGGAATCAGTATCTATGAGCGCAGCTCTGTTCTTTTCATAGAAGTAACTGCTGACAATATTGTAGCCAAACAACATCAAAATAGTAGCAAGGGTTAAGGCAATCAGGTGTTTTTTTTGCATAGGTATTCCCTCAAATAATATTTTGTCACTCTCAACTTTATTCAACAGCGGCTGCATCTAAGCTGTGCTTGCTAAATGCTACTGCCATATTGCTTAGCTATTCTTGCGGACTATTACTATTTAATAAGTCCGTTTCATCTGAATTTTCAGCAATCTCTTGCTCAACTTTTTCCATTAGCTTGGCATCTGGTCTTGCGTCGAGCACCTCGTCTGCATTACGGCCTTGCAGGATATATTTAGCACGGGCTTTTGCGCGCTTTTTCTCCTCATCATCTTCTATTACGTCGCTAAGCTCAACGTCTTCAACAGACTCTGGGGTAACCGGAGTAATGCTCATATCTGACTTATTTGCACTGTCATCCGCTTTTTCTCCTTGTCCCATCTCTAGCGCTTTTTCTACTTTATCGTTGAAGCGTAGGCGATAAATGGGTTCAGGTAAGCTAAAGCCTTCGTTTTCAAGCGCGTGTTTGGTCTCACGAATGGCGATACTGCGAGCCTTGGCAAAATCAGTCTCGGACTGATTGACCCAGACCTGAAACTCTAGAATGATATTAGAATCGCCAACATTATTAATAACCGCAATGGCTTTTGGTTCATCCAGTACAAACTTCAGTTTATTTATAGCATCTAAACCAACCTTTATTGCTGCTAGTGGATCGTCATTGGCATCCACGCCAAGCTCAAAGGTAAAGCGCCGTTCGGGGTTTTTGGTGTAGTTAAGAATCACCCCCTTAAACACTTCGGCGTTAGGGATACGTAGCTGATTACCATCTAAAGTCATCAGAATCGTCGCCCTTGAAGTCAGTCGCACGACGATACCTTCTAAGTCATTGATAACCACCTGATCGCGCGCGCGAAAAGGTTGGCGAATACTAAGCATCAAAGAGGCAATATAATTCTCAATAGTGTCCTTAACCGCAAAACCCACGGCAATACCAATCACCCCTGCCCCGCCAAGTAGCGTGCCTAAGACAGTCTCAGCACCGATTAAGCTCAGCGCTAATATCAGACCAAAAATAATAAAAATCACCTTTATGGTCTGCGCAAGCAGCTCTGCCACAAAAGGATTGGGGGTGACGCGCTGCCACATACTTTTGCGATTAGACAAAAAGCTACCAAACCAAGCAACAATGGCGAAAATAACAATACCCACTAACAGTAGCGGTAAGGCTTTGATTAGGTTTCTAAATTGGTTTTTTAGGCCTTGATAGACGGTGCTGACATTGTCCTGTACATCAAGCGTACGCTCTATCTTATCTTCAACGGTGACGACATCAGTGATACGATTGGTTAGGTTAATCGCTTGTTGGGCTTTTTTTTCATTGGCGGTCTCGCCTGTGAGCGTCACTACTCCTTGGGTCACGCTGATACTAACCGCTTGCAGACCATCAATCTCAGAAAATATCCCTTGGATACGCTGACGAATGTCATTGTCCTTTTTGGGCGTAGGCTTAGTCTCAATCTCAGCGTTATTAGTACTCTCGCCCATAATAACCGGCGGCTTAGGTTGCGCATCCGCCGTGCTACTATCGCCAGACTCACTCGCTTCGGCCTCACTATTGACACCCAGCGCTGTCGCCACTTCAGCCAGCTCAGCTTCGGCAGCATAAGCTGAGACGCCAAATGCCATAACGCATACTAAAAGTAGAAGATGTACACCACCTTTGAGCTTATTTGCTAATAAATGCTTATATTCTATGATCATAACTATCCTTGAGAAATTTCAGTCTTATTAGCTCAAAGCTCTTACGTGCAACGCATCTTTACTGGTCTAAATAACGCTGAGCGGCGCCAAAATCTAGTGAGCCTTCATAAATAGCGCGGCCAGTAATGATACCTTCTAAACAGTCGCCATAAGGTTTAAGTAGCTCGATATCCTTCATATCGGTGACGCCGCCTGAAGCAATAACCGGAATGCCGCCTTCGCGAGCTAGATTGACCGTCTGCTCAACGTTGACACCTTGCATCATGCCATCACGGGCGATATCGGTATAGACGATAGAGGATACACCAACATCAGCGAAGCGCTTAGCAAGCTCAGTGGCCTTGGTATCAGTGACATTGGCCCAGCCATGAGTAGCGACCATGCCGTCTTTGGCATCTATGCCGACGATGATATGACCGGCAAACTCGCGGCAAGCTTCGCTCACAAAGCTTGGATCTTCGACTGCCTTAGTACCGATAATGATATAAGTCAGACCAGCACTGATATATTGTTCAATCGTATTCAAGGTACGGACACCGCCGCCTAGTTGTATCGGCAGCTTTGGATAAGCTTTGGCGATGTCTTCAACCACGTGCTTGTGCACAGGGACGCCATCAAAAGCACCATTTAGATCGACTAAATGTAAACGACGCGCGCCTTCTTCTACCCAGCGCGTTGCCATAGCAACAGGATCGTCAGAGAACACCGTATCGTCTTCCATACGACCCTGTTTTAGGCGGACACATTTGCCATCTTTAAGGTCAATAGCAGGAATAATCACTGGCGCAGCACACATAACACACTCCTAATATAAAATTTGAACAAGGTTAGCAAGTCTAGCTTAAAAACGGTCGCTTTTATCTATTAAAAAAGATAAAAGCATAATGAAGGACTCACCTTCTCTTAAGGTAGTAAAACGGACTGAGAGGTAAGTAAATGATAACTAGAAGTTTCCTAGTCTTAGAGCACCCACAATATTAAGTAAATTCAATTACTAACTGGCAATTTTAGGTCAATTTAGCGTATAATCCTAGGTAAATTTGTATTTGTTTCTATTCAAAATCGTCCTATGTGTATCTCCCTACCTATCATTTTACAGACCTAGTCAACAAAACGTTTACTGAGTCGATTTTTTGATTGGTAAGTGATCCTCAGGAAGTTATTGAATAACATAATACGAGCATTGCTCGTTTCAAGATTTTAATAAAAGGTATGGAAAGACTATTTATTCAATTCCTGTTTTATACAGGCGGATTGAAGCTAATACTCTTAGCATGCATCTTGGTAGCCAGTCGCCACTTTGGTAAGTCGAATAAGATATTAACGTGTTGTTAAGGAGTCTAAGGTCAGCGTTGATACTCTTGATAGTAGGAATAATCGAGCATAACTGATAAAGCATTGAGCCGTTTTGCCATAACCTTGGCAGGTGGACGCTTTGCTGAGTAGTGCTTGTTTATACTACCTTTATACCATACAGGACGTCTGGTATCGTTTTAGACTATGGACTAAGTTTTCGCTTATGATTACCATCAAAAAAGGTTTGGATTTGCCCATCACCGGCGAACCCTCTCGCGAGATAACTGAGCACAGACCTGCACATGTGGCACTGATTGGCTATGACTATGTGGGCATGAAGCCTACTATGAACGTCAAAGAAGGTGACATCGTCGCTAAAGGCCAGCCCGTTTTTGAAGACAAAAAACGCGTTGGCGTCATTTATACTGCCCCTGCTGCTGGTAAAGTTGTCGCCGTCAATCGCGGTGAACGCCGAGTGTTCGAAAGTCTGGTGATTGCCGTTGACCCCAATGGTGAGGAAGTAGAGTTTGACCGTTACGATTCTGAACAACTGGCCGATCTTGACTCCGAAATCGTTGAAAAACAGCTGTTTGCTTCTGGTGAATGGACGGCGTTTCGTACCCGCCCTTATAGCCGAGCCCCTGAGCTTGGCGCGCGTCCGCATGCTATCTTTGTCACTGCTATGGATACCAATCCACTAGCTTTTGACCCTATGCTTTTGATCAATGAAGAGCTGCAAGCATTCAATGATGGCTTAGCGGTACTGTCAACTTTGAGTCCTAAGACCTTTGTCTGTCATCATGCCAAGGCAAGCTTACCAAAAGTAGCCAAAACTGCTAGTGATAACGTCACTGAATATCATAGCTTTGCAGGTAAGCATCCGGCAGGTTTGGCGGGTACGCATATTCACTTTTTGCATCCTATCATGCGCGGTGTTAGCGTCTGGACGATCGGCTTTCAAGACGTCATAGCCTTGGGTAAATTATTTACCACTGGCCGCTTATATACGCGCCGTTTAGTGAGTCTAGCCGGTCCAGCAGTAACTAATCCGCATCTGGTCGCAACCGAGCGCGGTGCGGATCTGATGGCGTTGACGAAAGGGCAGCTGATTGCAGGTGATAACCGTATTATCTCAGGCTCAGTGCTCTCTGGCCGTAAGCTGTTTGCTAATGTCGCTTATCTTGGCCGCTTCCATGATCAAGTCAGCTCTTTGCCTGAAGGCTATGAGCGCCCTGCTTTTCACTTCTTTAGCCCAGGTGCAAACCGTTTCTCAAAGCTGCCGATTTATATCTCGCAGTTTTTTAAGAAAAAGTTTAACTTTACCACCTCTACCAATGGCTCGCCGCGGGCGATGGTGCCGATCGGTATCTATGAAGAGGTCATGCCCCAAGATTATCTACCTACGCAATTACTGCGCGCTTTGATTGTCGAAGATATCATCTCTGCGGTTGATTTGGGCGTACTCGAACTGGACGAAGAGGATGTGGCTTTGTGCACCTTCGTCTCTCCTGGTAAATATGAATACAGCGATATCTTGCGTGATAACCTAACGCGCATTGAGCTGGAGGGCTAACCACGATGAAATTTTTACACAATATGTTCGATCGTATGCAGCCGTCCTTCACTAAGGGTGGCAAACACGAGAAGTACTACGCCATCTTTGAGATGTTCGATACGTTTTTGCGTCAACCTGGTACAACAACTTTCACCTCATCGCACGTGCGTGATGGTATCGATCTAAAACGTATTATGATTACCGTTTGGCTCTGTACCTTCCCAGCGATGTTCTTTGGGATGTACAACGTCGGTCATCAAGCTTTGACCGCTATCTCTCAGCTCGGACTTGAGCCTGAGGGCTGGCGCACGGTGATCACTAGTATGGTAGGCTACGACCCTAATAGTATTTGGGCCAGCTTCGTCTACGGGGCTATGCAGTTCTTGCCCATCTATCTTGTCACCTTCGTGGTTGGTATTGCCTGTGAGATACTGTTTGCAGTAGTCCGTGGGCACGAAGTCAATGAGGGATTCTTTGTCACCTCAGTACTGTACGCGCTTATCATGCCGCCCGATATTCCTTTATGGCAAGTGGCCTTAGGTATTATCTTCGGTGTTGTCGTGGCAAAAGAAGTCTTCGGTGGTACGGGTAAAAACTTCTTAAACCCAGCGCTATCAGGCCGTGCTTTCTTATACTTTGCATATCCTGCTTATATGTCAGGCGATTCGGTATGGACAGCGGTTGACGGCTTTTCTGGCGCAACACCGCTAGGTCTAGCCGCCCTTGGCGTCACGCCTGATCAGTTCGTTGATGTCTATGGCCGCGCCATCACTTGGAGTGATGCGTTCTTTGGTAATATCCAAGGTAGTGTCGGTGAAGTCTCAACCTTAGCTATTTTGTTAGGTGCAGTGGTGCTGCTGTGGGCGCGTATCGCTTCATGGCGTATTATGGCAGGCTGTGTGGTTGGTCTTATCGCCACCTCCCTCATCTTTAATCTAATCGGCTCTGAAGATAACCTGATGATGAATATGCGTTGGTATTGGCATCTAGTCATTGGTGGCTTCGCTTTTGGTGCGGTGTTTATGGCAACCGATCCGGTCTCAGCTGCACATACCAATAAAGGCCGCTGGGCTTACGGTATTTTGATTGGCTTTATGACCGTCCTGATTCGTGTCATCAACCCAGCCTTCCCAGAAGGCATCATGCTTGCCATCTTATTTGCTAACTTATTTGCGCCTTTGTTTGACTACTTTGTCACGCAAGCCAATATCAAGCGTCAAACTGCACGGAGGGTTCGTTATGTCCAAGCCCAAAAGTAATAATGCAAAAACCGTTAGCGTCGCGTTAACGCTATGCTTAGTCTGCTCAGTCTTAGTCTCAGCAGTCGCGGTCGGGCTCAAACCCGCGCAAATCGAAAACGCGCGCCTAGATCGTAACAAAAACATCTTAGTCGCGGCGGGCATGTATGATACCGAGCAAGATACTGCCGAAGATGTCGCTAATCGCTTTGAAGACTTCGATGTCAAAATCGTTGATCTGCAAGCCGGTAACTATTTAGATGACGAACAGCTTGTCGAAGTTGGCATTCCTGATCGTAACAACTATGACGCAAGCCAAGCGACCAAGAACCAAGCACTCAGTAATGATTTGGGCGCTAATGATCCTGCTGGCATCGGCCGTGTCCCTAAATACGCCAAAGTCTACGTCAAAAATGACGACGCCGGTAATCCAGAAATGGTCGTACTACCGATTCAAGGTTATGGTCTATGGGGTACGATTTATGGCTTCTTAACGCTTGAGAGCGATATGAATACCATTAAAGGTATCAGCTTTTATGAGCATAAAGAAACTCCAGGACTTGGCGCTCGTATTGAAGAGCCTGAGTGGCGTGCGCAGTGGAGCGGTATTCATTCTTATGATAAAAATGGCGAGGTTGCGACTGGTGTTACCAAAGCGGGCAACCCAAAAGAGAACTGGGTCGACGGTATTAGTGGTGCGACTTTGACTGGTCGCGGCGTGAGTAACATGATTCAGTTTTGGCTTAGCGAGCAAGGCTATAAACCTTATCTAGATGCGCTACGCGAAGAAAGCGGTGCCACTATCGATAATGCTGACGCCCAAGCTAGCCAAGCAAACCTTGAGCAAGCCAAGCCAACAACTGAACTGGCAGCGGCTCTACCATTAGCAACTGGCAAGGAGGCATAACATGGCTGACACCAAAAGCATTTTAACTACGCCTATTTTTGACAATAACCCTATTGGTTTACAAATATTAGGTATCTGTTCGGCACTCGCCGTGACGACCAGCATGTCCAATGCGATGGTCATGTGTGTCGCATTGACCTTAGTCACTGCGTTTTCGAGCTTTTTTATCTCGATTATTCGCACAAAAATCCCGTCTAGTATTCGTATTATCGTACAGATGACAATTATTGCCTCACTAGTTATCTTAGTCGATCAGGTGCTAAAAGCCGTCGCTTATGACGTGAGTAAAGGACTTTCGGTATTCGTTGGTTTGATTATCACTAACTGTATCGTGATGGGCCGCGCCGAAGCGTTTGCGATGAGCAATCCACCGATTCCTAGTTTTTTAGATGGTGTCGGTAATGGTCTTGGTTATTCGGCAGTACTCTTATTCGTCGCGACGATTCGTGAGCTATTAGGCTCAGGTACTTGGTTCGGTATCACTATATTGCAACCAGTGACTGACGGCGGTTGGTACTTACCTAACGGTCTATTATTACTGCCCCCTTCAGCCTTCTTTATCATCGGCTTGTTTATCGCCATTGTGCGTTTTTGGAAGCCAGAACAAATTGAAGAAGCTGACTTTGTAATGAAGCCGCAATCTAAAGGCATGGCACATGGAGGCGGTCACTAATGGGACATTATGTTAGCTTATTTATAACCTCAGTCTTTATTGAGAATATGGCGCTGGCCTATTTCTTAGGTATGTGTACTTTCTTAGCAGTATCAAAGAAAGTCTCAACGGCTATTGGCCTTGGGATTGCCGTCATCGTCGTTATGGCGATTACCGTACCGCTGAATAACCTACTTTTTCAGTTCATACTAAAAAGTGGCGCTTTGGCTTGGGCGGGCTTTCCTGATATCAATCTTAGCTTCTTAGGTCTACTTAGCTATATCGGCTTAATCGCAGCGACGGTTCAGATTCTAGAGATGTTCTTAGATAAGTTTGTGCCGGCGCTTTATAACGCTCTAGGGGTATTCTTACCGCTGATTACGGTTAACTGCGCCATCCTTGGCGGCGTACTATTTATGGTCGAGCGTGATTATAACTTTAGCGAATCTGTCGTCTACGGCGTTGGTGCTGGTTTTGGTTGGGCAGTCGCTATTGTCGCTTTGGCGGGTATCCGTGAAAAGCTCAAATATTCAGACATTCCAGGACCGCTACAAGGCTTGGGCATCACCTTTATTACTGTCGGTTTGATGTCGCTTGGATTTATGTCGTTCGGCGGTATGTCAATTTAGGCACTGAGCACTATTAGCTTATTGAACCATTTAACTCATTTATTTGGAAGGGGCTAGAGAGCCACTACAGTCAGCTCTTATCCCCTACCCCATAAATTAAGGATACCTACCATGGATTATGCTACGGCGATTGGTGGCGTTGCTATGTTCACTGTGATCATCATGAGCCTTGTCGCTATTATTTTAGCGGCGCGCTCAAGACTGGTCAGCTCAGGGGACGTTACCATTCGCATTAATGAAAATCCTGATAATGATGTTGTCACCCCTGCCGGTGGCAAACTGCTACAGACGCTTGCAAGCGAAGGTATATTTTTATCATCAGCTTGCGGCGGCGGTGGTACTTGCGCTCAGTGTCGTTGCCGAGTGATTGAAGGCGGCGGCTCTATTTTGCCGACCGAAGAAGGCTATTTCACTCAAGGTGAGATTCGCAATCATATGCGCCTAGCCTGTCAGGTAGCGGTCAAGCAAGATATGGAGATTGAGATTGATCCTGAATTCTTCGATGTCCAAAAGTGGGAATGTGAAGTCATCTCTAACGACAACGTCGCAACCTTTATTAAAGAGCTAGTACTAAAGATTCCAGAAGGCGAAGAGGTAAACTTCCGCGCTGGTGGCTATGTCCAGCTAGAAGCGCCGCCGCATGAAGTGCACTACAAAGACTTCGATATCGGCGAAGAGTACCGTGAAGACTGGGAAAAGTTCGGCGTCTTTAAATACGTCTCAAAAGTCGATGAGCCTGTTATTCGTGCGTACTCAATGGCCAACTACCCAGAAGAAAAAGGCATCATCAAGTTTAATATCCGTATCGCCAGTCCACCGCCGCGTGGTCCTGAAGGTATCCCGCCGGGCAAGATGTCGTCCTGGGTATTTAGCCTAAAACCTGGTGATAAGGTGACGGTATCAGGCCCATATGGTGAGTTCTTTGCCAAGGATACTGACGCTGAGATGATCTTCGTCGGGGGCGGTGCGGGTATGGCACCGATGCGCTCGCACATCTTCGATCAGCTAAAACGTCTAAATTCTGATCGTAAGATTAGCTTTTGGTACGGTGCGCGCTCGATTCGTGAAATGTTCTATGTCGAAGACTACGATCAACTCGAAGAAGAGTTCGATAACTTTGAGTGGCATGTGGCGCTATCTGACCCATTACCAGAAGATAACTGGGATGGTCCGACCGGCTTTATCCATAATGTGCTGCTTGAAAATTACCTAAAAGACCATCCAAACCCAGAAGACTGTGAATACTACATGTGTGGGCCACCGATGATGAACGCTGCTGTCATCGATATGCTGCATAGCCTCGGTGTTGAAGATGAAAACATCATGCTTGATGACTTTGGTGGTTAATGTAGTCTTAATATAGTGGTTAAAATTAGAGTCTCGATTGAGGCTCTTTTTTTTGGCTGATATTTAAAGGCGGGCTTTTCTCATTTTACAAATTCGAGTAGCAATCTGAGTGCGACTTTTTTATAGTGTTGATCATTCATATTGATATTTTTGACATGGATAGTTTTGAAATAGTTACTTTTGACATAGCTACTTTTTGAAATGATTATTTTTGACATGGTTATTTTTACTAAGTAAGGATGCTTATGAAAACGAAATTTAAAGACCTAACGATTTGGATTACTGGGGCGTCGAGTGGTTTAGGTAAGGCGCTAGCGATTGCTTTTTCCAAAAAAGGCGCGACTATTATCTTAAGCGGCCGTAATGAGGACAAGTTAGAAGCGGTCAAAGAGCAGTGCAAAAAGTCTAAAAATCATCATATCGTACCTTTTGATATCAGTGATAGCGAGCAGACTCAAGCGGCTTATAAGAGCGCTATCAATAAAGCGGGTAAAATCGACTGGCTCATTAATAATGCTGGGGTCTCCCAACGCTCATTGATTATGGAAACCTCGGAAGACGTGGAGCGCCAAATTATGGAGCTCGATTACTTTGCGCAAACGCGGCTGACGCGTCTGGTACTGCCTGCCATGCTCGAGCAAGGCGGCGGTAAAATTGTGATGATATCTAGTATCGCAGGACTGATAGGTACTCAATATCGCGGCGCTTATAGTGCAGCCAAAGCCGCTATTCACCTATGGGCCAATAGCCTGCGCGCTGAGCTCTACGATCAAGGCATTGAGGTCGCTACGATATTCCCAGGTTTTATTCAAACCAATGTCTCGATTAATGCTTTGACAGGGGACGGTAGCGCTCTAGGTACGATGGATGAGGCGACGAGCAAAGGACTTACTGCGTCCGAATTTGCTAAGCAAGTGGTTAAAGCACTTAGCAAAGGTGAAGAATATATCATCGTTGGCGGGCGCCAAGAAAGAATGGCGACTAGAGTCAATCGCTTATCACCGCCTAAGCTTTATAAGCTGATTCGGCAGTCGCAAGTTAGGTAGCTTGATCGATAGCCAATACGCAATGAAATCGATACGTTAATAACGTCGTGCTACTGATACAATTTTTCTTTGCTTGCTGTGCGCTTCACACTCCAAAAGCTGCGCAAAATTTATCCTAGTAGCACTATATCGTTTTTAAAGTGAAGCGGCTATAGAATGCTTTTATAAGATTAACCAGATTTTGGCCTATTGCCATGATTAAAAACCATTAGGGGTGTAGAATAGATAAAAGCTATTCACGCCCCTAATTTTATGTCTATTACTTTTATCACCGCAACAACATGACTATGACAAATGTATCGCAAAACTCCTCTAAATTAACCCGTATGATGGGCTTAACCTCAGTTAGTACCTCTTGCCTTTTGGCTCTGAGTGCTTGCCAGCAGCCAACTGCAGACTTTAATACTTTGAGCGGTGAGACTATGGGTACTAGCTACCATATTAGCTATCAGCTCCCAGATGGTACTAATGAGGCCGCTATTCAAGCTTCTATCGATGAAAGACTACAGCAGATCAACGACAGTATGTCGACTTATATAGACGACTCCACTATATCAAAGTTCAATCGTTTAACTGCTAATACGCCTATCACTATCGATGCAGACTTCAGTCATGTTTTAGAGACGTCAAGACAGGTTTATGAGCAATCTGGCGGCGCTTTTGATCCGACAGTGATACCCTTGATTGATACTTGGGGTTTTGGCAGTACGATGACGGTTGAGCGCTTACAAAGCCCGCCAAGTCAGGCTAAGATTGCGCAGGCTAAAGCCTTAGTCGACTTCAAAAGCGTGGTACAAGAAGGCGATAGCCTTTATAAAACCAAAGATGGCGTAGGCTTAGACTTCTCAGCTGTAGCAAAGGGCTACGGTGTTGATGTCATCGCTGATGTGCTAAGACAAGACTATCAGATTCGTAATTATATGGTCGAGATTGGCGGAGAAGTGGCCTCATCTGGGGTCAACGCACAAACTCAGCCTTGGCAAATCGCTATTGACGCGCCAATAGAAGGCAGTACGGTGACTGAGCGTCAAACCATCGCCGCTATTCGTCAACCCAAATCGATGGGTAATAAAATGCATTTAGCTACTTCTGGCAATTATCGAAACTCTGTTATTTTTGATAATAAACGCTATAGCCATACCATAGATCCGACTACTGGTGAACCTATCATAGGCGGCGCCCCTTCCGTGACGGTAGCGGCAGAGTCGGTAGGGCTTGCTGATGCTTGGGCCACGGCGCTGACCGCCATGCCGTATGAGCAAGCACTGGCTACTGCTGAACAGCAAGATATAGCAGCAATGTTTGTGATATTAGTCGATAATAGTAATACTGATGCTGAGAGTGTAGAGGACTGGCAGATCGTTGAGACCTCGGCTATGCAAGCACTGCGAGCAGATAAACCCTCTTAACCGCTCCTAGCGGCTATGGTAGTAAAGTATTGATAATAAAACACTTGTACCAGCGAGCAAGACCGAAATCTGCTATAATACTCGTTATTAATCCCATTAATAAAATATCGAAAAATAAATGTGAGGTCACGCTATGTTTAGCCAACTCCTACCAATACTTGCCATTACTTTTACCGTCTTTGTGCTGTTCTTTTTGCTTATGGGTATCGGCTATATGTTTAAAAAGCAGCCGCTTCAAGGCTCGTGTGGCGGTGTCGCCAATTTGATGGGTGATGAGAGATGCTCGTTTTGCGGTGATGATCCTAATAAGTGTGACTCAGTCGTAGCAGAGCAGCAAGACACTGCCTTAAAAGCCGCTCAACTGGGTAAGTCGGTTTAAGTCTGTCTTGGTTTGACCGTTTGTAGTTTTTAGTTACTTGTTAAATTGACGCTCTAGCGTTTCTAGCGGTTAGTTACCATACGCTGGTAGTACTTTGCCCTCTCTACTCTTATACTAGTGTTAAGTATTTTTAAGATGCTTAGCACTTTTTTATTGGGTATGGTTTATCTTTTTAGGATAGCTCACTAAGATAATTAACCAACGAAGTTTTGTTAAAATATTTTCATTATTCGATTAGTTCATTGCTTACATCAATTTTTACTCGTTCTACCTAACCATCAACGCATTTTCTTAACCACCGTCTTGGTGGAATTTTTTGAGGTTATTCTAACAGTGCTCTTTTGTCAGCCTTTAGCCATTACCTTTTGTTTTCCCTAATTTTATAGTCGTGCCGCTATGTCTACCTCTAACGATTTACTCTCGAATTCATCTGCAAATAAGTCAAGCATGATCAAGACACCTTCCTCAAAGTTTACTTTTTGGTTAGTGCTATTTGCGATGATTTTGCTAGCCACTAATATGCGCGCGCCTATTGTAGCGCTAGGTTCTATCGCGCCTGTGGTACAAGACGCGCTGGGTATCTCTGAGAACGAGATCGGTTGGCTTGGCGCAGTGCCGATGTTGGCCTTTGCCATTGGGGCGTTGATTGCGCCTTCTATTGGTAAGCGTTTTGGCCTTGAAAATACGCTGATCGTCATGGTGGCACTGCTCACCTTTGGGATGGTACTGCGCTCGGTGGTGCCCACTTGGCTTGGGTTTTTGACTGGTACGGTCATGCTCACTTTAGCCATAGGCTTTGCTAATACTTTGGCCGCTCCTATTATCAAACAGCGCACGCCGAAAAATATTCCATTAGTGACTGGTCTCTTTAGTCTGACTATGACAATCGGTGCGGGTATAGTTGCGGGGGTAGTATTGCCCTTATCTGAGTGGGTTGGCTGGCAATGGGCTATAGGGGGCTGGTCTATTTTTGGTGTTTTTGCGCTTATTCTTTGGATATTTTTGCGTATTCGTTTAGGCTCCTCTAATCATCAACCTATACCTACCTCTGCCACTACCTCAGCTAAGATATCCATTTGGCGCTCTGCTTTTGGCTGGCAAATTGCTATGTTTATGGGTATTCAGTCTTTGCTATATTATACCGTTGCTAGCTTTTTACCTTCTATCTTGGTTAGTAAAGGTATGAGTGCTGTGAATGCAGGTCAAATGGGAGCGGTATTTCAGTTTATGGCTCCGCTCGCTATCTTGATTGTTACTTGGCTTATCAACCGTGGTCGCCCTATTCAAGCGCTCGCTATCACTGCTGCTAGTTTCAACGTCATTGGTATCTTAGGCTTGAGTTATGCCTCTACCGATTTGGCATGGCTATGGTCAGGCTTTATGGGTGCCGGCTGTTCAGCGATTTTCACTTTGAGTATGATGCTGTTCTCTTTGCGCACTTATACCACCAATCAATCAAGCGAGCTGTCCGGTATGGCGCAGTTCGTCGGTTACTTGGTTGCTTTTTTTGGCCCCCTCGGCACTGGTTGGCTCCATGAAGCGACAGATAGTTGGGACTTGCCTTTATTATTGATACTGATATTAATGATTATCAACGTTGGGCTTGCGTGGTTGGTCAGTCGTCCGGTCATGGTCGATGGTCAGAAAGCTTAAGCCGACATCAACGCACCATTTGCTAAACTTATTCGATTGATTAAAGGATATGACCGTTATGAAGAATAAAAAAACCAGCCTACTTACGCCTCCTCTTTATCTCATAACGATCGCCATGATAAGTTCAGGCTTACTGCTAAGTGGTTGCCAAGACAAACCAGAAACCGAAACTAAAGAGCCACAAACTACCGAAACAGCGGCGGTCGATAGCCCTTTAGATGTAGAAGACGCGACTAATATCAATACCACTGAGCAACAACTGATATCGCAGCCTATCACTATCTTAGCGCTAGGCGACTCGTTAACTGAAGGCTTAGGCGTTGAGCGTGACAGTAATTATCCGGCGCAGTTAGAAGCTAAACTAAAAGAAATGGGCTATGTGAATGTCGATGTGGTTAATTCTGGGCTTAGCGGTGAAACCAGTACTGGCCTTGTTAATCGTCTCGACTGGGTGAGCCAGACTGAACCTGACATCACCATACTCACTATTGGTGCTAATGACGCCATTCGCGGTCTCAATGTAGCAACGATTGAAGATAATATTCGCACGGCAGTTAAACATCTGCAAGATAATGGTAGCGAAGTGATCTTAGGCGGCATGCAGATTTATGATAATTTAGGGAGTGAATACGTGCAGTCCTTTTCAGCCATTTATCCGCGTATCGCTGAAGATATGGACGTGCCGATGATTCCGTTTTTCTTAGAAGGCGTGGGCGGCGTGAGTGAATTAAACCAAGCCGATGCTATTCATCCAACTAAGGAAGGCTATACTATTATTGTGAGTAATAATATCTTGCCGGTGCTTAAGCCTGAGCTTGAGAGCATGGTGGCGAGTGAGACTGATTAAGAACTTTTGCTACACTATTCGTCGTGAACCCATAGCCACAAATACGTTAATCGAGACTGTCCAATGACCGCTACACCTACCAACAACGCCCTACTCACCGCTGCAAACCTTAATAAAACCGTGCAAGTTGGTGAGCAATCGCTAGCGATTATTAAAGACGTCAGTATCCATGTTGATGCGGGCGAGTTTGTGGTGATTATGGGTAAGTCCGGCTCGGGTAAATCCACTTTGCTTGGGTTGCTCGCAGCACTCGATTATCCCGATAGCGGCTCGGTTAAGCTGGGTGAGCAAACCTTAAGTGCGCTTGATGAAGATAAGCTGGCCGCTATTCGTCAGCGCGAGATGGGCTTTGTGTTTCAATCCTTTCATCTACTGCCGACATTGACGGTAGCAGAAAATATCGCTTTTCCGCTCGATATTGCGCGTCGTCCTGACAATGCGCGAGTCGATGAACTCATCGACGCGGTCGGACTTGGGCATAGGCGTGATAGCTTGCCCAATCAATTATCTGGCGGTGAGCAGCAGCGTACCGCCGTCGCCCGCGCTTTGGTGTCGCGTCCCAAAATCGTCTTTGCTGATGAGCCTACCGGTAATTTGGACGAGCAAAATGCCGACCAAGTTATGCAGCTGTTATTGGATTTACGGCAGCAAACCGGTTCAGCGCTAGTGGTAGTAACGCATGACCCAGCACTTGCTGAGATGGCGGATAGAGTCATTACGATGCATGATGGGTTGATAGACGGAACTTACGCCAATGGATAACGTCACCAAAAACAATCAAACTGGTCATCATGTCAGCGATGACACAAACGCCGCTAACAACATAATAAGCCAGCTTTTCGCTTCCACCCTTGGCACCAAAGCCCTGACTCGCAGCTGGTGGCGGCGCTGGGTGTATCCCGTTTTATTTTTAATTACTCTAACGCTATCGCTTGCCACTTACCTCACACTTGACTCGATTCAGCAAGCGGTGAATACCTATATCACCGATAATCAGCGCGCGCTGGTCGGTGGTGATTTGGTGCTCGAGAGCAATCAAGAGTGGCCAGCGCAAGTAATAGAGCAAGTGCGCAGCTTGCCTGAAACCCAAGTCGTTTATGACCACCAGTTTAGCTCCATGGCGGTGACCGAAGAGCAAACCTTATTGGTGCGCATAAAAGGCGTCACCTCTGCTTATCCCTTATATGGCGAGACACAAACCGAATCTGGCAAACCCTTATGGCAACAGCTAAGGCCGGACACCATCGTCATCGCGCCAGAGGTGTTACAAGGGTTAAATGCAAGCGTTGGCGACAGCGTTACTATTGGCGATGGGCAATTTACCATCAGCGATGTGCTGACCAAAGAGCCAGACCGCCCCTTGAGCGCTTTTGATTTTGGTGGGCATGTATTGATGCAAGAGGACGGCTTAGCGGCAACCAATCTGCTCGGTCAGCGTAGCCGTGTGCGTTATCGTATCGAGATGGCAGGTGATCCTGAGCTGATAAGCACGCAGCGTAAAAAGCTCACAGGCATACTGACCAGTTATCCCTATATCGAGCTCTCTGATGCCGAGTCAGCAGATACTCCCGTCTCACGTATCTCTGATAATGTATTGATGTTTTTGAAATTACTGGTCATCGCGGTACTGCTATTATCTGCGGTGGCTATGTATGGCGTTATCACTGCCTTTGCGACCAAACAGCAAGCCAACAACGCTATCCGTATGGCGATGGGCGAACCGGCGCGGCAAATCAAAGCTAGCTACTATCGGC
The DNA here is from genome assembly GCF_022129275.1 of Psychrobacter sp. Ps3. Taxonomy (NCBI): domain Bacteria; kingdom Pseudomonadati; phylum Pseudomonadota; class Gammaproteobacteria; order Moraxellales; family Moraxellaceae; genus Psychrobacter; species Psychrobacter sp. Ps3. Next base: position 8,819 of record NZ_JADQAL010000033.1, on the reverse strand, counting down.
TGTTATTGGGCATGTCCATCATTGCTAGTATCGCCGCTGTGGTGCTCAGTCTCGGGCTATTAAAAGTCGGTCAGCCGTATCTCGTGGCTATCTTACCTGCTGACGTGGGTCTATCTATCAATCCAATTAGCGCGATTAAGACCATTGTGATTGCCTTAGCCCTCACGTTGCTGATTGCGCAGCGCGGCTTAAGTACGCTTAACACCACCAAACCCGCGACCCTACTCAATCAAGGGGCAAGCCAGCAGTCGCAAAACTTGCCTTGGTATCGACGCGTGCCATTACTGTGGTATGGCTTGGTGATGACAGGGCTGTATGCCTTCTTTGCTTATGAAGTGGGCTCATTGTCATTAGGCGCGCAATTATTGGGCGGCTTGATCGGCTTTGTGGTGATATTTTGGCTACTGGCGCGTGGGTGGCTATGGCTGCTTAATAAGTTGGCGAGCAATGCCAAGGTCAGTTGGATGCAGCGTATCGCCATTCATAATCTGGCACGCAAAGGCAATCAATCCGCGCTATTCTTCGTCACGCTGTCGCTATCGGTCGCAGTATTGACCCTAATTACTACTTTAAATCACAGTATCAACGCCCAGTTCGTCAACGCCTATCCTGAAGATGCGCCCAATATATTCTTGCTTGACGTGCAAAGCGAACAACACGACGCGATTAATAACATCATTGGCACACCGGTCAGCTATTACCCCGTTATTCGCGCGCGTATCGTCACCGCTGGCGGCGTCGCGGCAGAAGATATCGAAGCCACTCAAGGGGCGGATGACCCAACGCGAGTGTTCAATTTAAGCTACGCCGACACGATTATGGATACTGAATACATCGTCGATGCGGTCACTAATAACGAGCTATATAGCCCTATCGACGGTCAAGACTCTACTAAGTCCGCACTGCAACAAGTACAGCCGTTATCTATCTTAGACAGTGCCGCTAGTCTGCTAAACGTCAGCATGGGCGATGAAGTGGTATTTAATATTCAAGGTATTGAGATAACTGGAGAGATTACCAGTATCCGCTCGCGCTTTGAGCGTGGCCCCAGCCCGTTCTTTTATTTCTTATTTGAGCCTGAGCTGTTAGCCGCCGCCCCGCAAATCCAATTTGCCACCGCGCACATTCCAGAGGACAGCATCGCTAAGGTGCAAGGACAGCTGGTACGCGAATTCCCTGCCGTCACTACAGTTGATGGTACGGCTATCGCTGAGCAAATCCAAGGGCTGGTGCAGCAGATGAGCCGCTTGGTCTATGTCTTCACCTTACTGGCGTTATTGACGGGGATTATGGTACTGATCAGCTCGCTACTGTCTACCTCACAGGACCGTATGACCGAGAGCGCCTCATTTCGCCTGCTAGGGATGCAAAAGCGCGACTTGTATATGCTTAATATCTTAGAGATTGGCGTACTTGGCGTTAGTGCGGCAGTGTTTGCGATGACTATCGCTAGTTTTGGCGCATGGTTTGCGATTACCCAGTGGTTTAATCTACAGTTTAGTGTGCCGTGGACAAGTCTGGCTATTGGTGGTGCGGCATTGATTGGCTTATTACTTGCGATTGCCGTGATTTATGTAAGATTGGTGATTGGGCGTGGGATTATGGCAAGGGTACGGGCGATGGTTTGAGAAGCGTTAAAAAATTGCACTGCAATTTTAGCTTCGCAGAATCAGTAGCTTATATAATAATCCATATATCTTTCAATTAGTTAAGATAGACAATATTCAAGCATAATATTGATAATAATTTGAAGAAAAACCTAAACAGAAACTAACTTAATTTATGGAGTTAAAATGGCTTTTAATCCTAAGACGGAATATACCATAGAGCAGAAAATTTATATCATTAAAGAGTTTCATGACTACCCTTCTGAATTCGTTACTAGACCTCCTTATCAAAGAAAAGCTGTTTGGTCTACCAAAAAAAAACAAGCACTTATGGATAGTTTAGTAAGAAAATATTATGTTCCACAGTTAGTATTGAGAGAGGTTAGAGTATCGGATAGCAATTCAGTATCTGAAGTTATAGACGGTCAGCAACGCATTACAACCGTTGTAGACTTCTTCAAAGATAGATATCCTTTACCAAAAAGTTTAGAAGACATCGATCCTGAACTAGTAGGTAAACGATACAGTGAGATTAGTGATGAGCATAAGAGATTTATTGATAGATTATCTTTCAAAACAGACGTAATTAAAAATATAGAAAAGAAGGAAAGTGTTGATCATCAGATTATTGCTACCGAAATTTTTAGAAGGTTACAAGAAGGTGAAAATCTAAACTATATGGAGATAGCTCATGCTCAGCTATCAAGTCTATCTAGAAACTTTATTGTTAAATATTCGGACGACCAAACATTTGATTTTAAGGAGTACCACCCTGTTGACTCCAACCCTAATAAATTAAAGTTTTTCCAACTGTTAAATGTTAGCAACGAAAGAATGAAACATCTTCAATTTATGGCTCGTTTCACCATGATTGAAAACTCTGACACGGGCTATACAGATTTAAGTGATAAGAGGATAGAACAATTTATTAATGATGAAAAAAAAGATGCTGGTATAGGCAATTACGACTACGAAAATAGAGCTGAAAGTAAATCTGTCATTCGTAATCTAGATGAATTCTATAAAATATTTCAAAACGACCCAATGATACAGGACGGCTCTTCAATAAAAGAGCTATCAGTAGAATACTTTATTATTTCTTTGTATTTATTGATAAGACATTTTAAAAAGTATTATGTGATTGAAGATAAAGAGCGCAAAGTTATAAGAGATTTTATACTGTACTTCCATGATAGATGGCGTAACTACGATGAATCGATCGATGTTGACATGCTTACTTTTAGTAATAATCGTCAGCAAGGAGAAAATGATTTAGCAACTCGCGATCGTGTTATGCGCCAAGTGTTTTTTGAATTTATAGATGAAAATAATTTTAAGTTTATTGATAAAGATTTGAAAAGAAGCTTTTCAGAGTTAGAACGAATTAAGATATACAGAGAAGCTCATGGAGTTTGCCAACTTTGTCTCGAAGAAGGTAAGTCTAGACGAGAAGCGGAAGTTCCATGGTCTGACTATCAAGCTGACCACGTAGTACCTCATTCGAAGGGTGGCGAAACTATTTTAAATAATGCCCAATTATTATGTAGTTTTCACAATTTACGTAAGAGTAATAAGTAAGTGTAAGACAGGCTAACAATAACGTAACCCAGCAAATCATATTTCAGGTGGGTTACGCATTGACTTTATTATCTTTAGAAAATTAATAAGTCTAACTCACATTATGCCTCTTGATCTAATATCTTTTGCTTAATTTTTATAGTCTCCTTTAATTCAAATTTCATTCTATTGAATATAGTCTCATACAAGTAACTATCTTCATGCTTATCTATTGATGGTGAAGCTACTAAGTCTTCATCTATAATAACTCTTTTTTCTTTATCATCGTAGTATCCGCTCAAAGAAACTTTAAAATCGCTTTTTATCATTAAACTATTTGTGTAAGACCAATCATGTAAAATTCTTGTTTCTAGTGTCTTGTTATTATTCATATATATACCTTTTCTAAAATTAGATTAAAATCTATAGGAAAACCCCAAGATTATCTACAACCTTATCATCAACATGTTTTGAGTACCAAATTTGATTTACTATAGTAAAAACAACTTACTTAGAGAACTATTACTCACTTTCAATCTCTAAAAAATTTTATTTGTTACATTCTAAAAAAATGGTCACTCGAATGTTGGAACAAACCTGCGCTAGTTGATGTGCGCCACAGACTGCCAACTACAAGCTCCATAAAAAATCCTATTTAAAGGATTTTTACTTGCGAAGCTAAAATTGCAGTGCAATTTTTTAACGCTTCTCAAGGATTAGCTCCAAAACCCCAAGCCCCTAAAACAGCAAACCCAAAACGCTCGCTATTCATTTAGAGGGCGTTTTTTTATTACGCTTATACGCGTACCTAGCATTTGCTATAATAGCGCCACTTTGCACGCAAATAACTCCTACCCCTCATTAGCCCCACGGTACTCTTATGAAATTCTCCAAGTTCGGTCAAAAATTTACCCAGCCTACGGGCATCTCGCAACTCATGGATGACTTAGGCGATGCGCTAAAAAGCGATCAGCCCGTCAATATGCTAGGCGGTGGTAATCCGGCACGTATTGAAGCGGTGAATGAGCTGTTTTTGGAGACCTATCAAGCGCTGGGTAACGATGGTAGCTTTAGTGAGGACATTAACAGCACAGCTACGAGTAGCATGGCGAATTACTCCAACCCGCAGGGCGATGCCGCCTTTATCGATGCGCTCGTTGGCTTCTTTAACCGTCATTATGATTGGAATTTGACGAGTGAGAACATCGCTTTGACCAATGGCTCGCAGAATGCGTTTTTCTATTTGTTTAACTTGTTTGGCGGTGCGTTCACTGATGAACAGAGCGAATCTGTCGACAAGTCTATTTTATTGCCATTAACGCCTGAGTATATCGGCTATAGCGATGTGCATGTGGAAGGTCAGCATTTTACCGCCGTATTACCGCATATCGATGAAGTGACGCATGATGGTGAAGAAGGCTTCTTTAAATATCGCGTGGATTTTGACGCGTTGGAGAACTTGCCCGCATTGAAGGAAGGGCGTATTGGCGCGATTTGTTGTTCGCGTCCGACCAATCCAACGGGTAATGTCTTAACCGATGAGGAAATGGCGCATTTGGCGGAGATTGCTAAGCGTTACGATGTACCGCTGATTATCGATAACGCTTATGGTATGCCCTTCCCTAATATTATTTATTCAGACGTTACCCTTAATTGGGATGACAATACCATTCTGTGTTTTAGCTTATCCAAAATTGGCTTACCCGGAGTGCGTACCGGTATTATCGTTGCCGCGCCTGAGGTGATTGCAGCGGTCAGTGCGATGAATGCCGTGGTTAATCTTTCACCAACACGCTTTGGCGCATCTATTGCCACGCCGCTGGTTGAAAATAACGCTATCAAAGACTTGTCTGATAACGATATTAAGCCATTTTATCAGCAGCAAGCGAAGACCGCAGTTACCTTACTTAAAAAAGAATTGGGCGATTACCCGCTAGTGATTCATAAACCCGAGGGCGCGATATTTTTATGGTTGTGGTTTAAGGATTTACCGATTAGCACCTCTGAGCTGTATGAGACTCTCAAAGAAAAAGGTACGCTTATCGTACCGAGTGAATACTTCTTCCCGGGTGTCGATATTAGCGATTATAAACACGCGCATGAGTGTATCCGTATGAGTATTGCCGCTGATAAAGACACCTTAACTAAAGGCATTGCGGTGATTGGTGAAGTGGTGCGTGAGCTTTATGATGGAGCTAAGTAGAATCATTTACGCTTATGCATAAGTTGCATACCATCGCACCAGTCGTAGGCTATTACCCCGCTATCGGTGCGCGGGGCACATCCTACAAAAGCTTTCTTTTTGGACATAAAAAACGGACTAATAAATAGTCCGTTTTTTTATATGATGACTTTATGAAAACGATCTAACCAAACTCTTTTAGTAAAGCTTCAGCACTCATTTTACCAAAGTCATTCGCCGCGAGTGGCCCATCACCTGAGATTAGCTTACGATCTTGATGCGTTTGTCCTGAGGCCAGTTTATTATCAATAGTAACGCCTAAATCTTCTAACTTTTCACCAAAGTACCATGGCATCGTACCAGGCAGATAGCCGATTTTTGGCATTTGCTTATCCATCGCGGTCGGAAAGGCAACCATCTTATAACCTTTAAAAATAAAGTCACGCTTGGAATTGCCTTCATCAGAACTGTCAGGACTATTAAGGTCAGCCGCCAATAACGCTGCAGGCCCGTGACAAATCGCTAAGGTAAAGAGATCCTTTTCATGACCCCAGCGTAGCAATGCGCCAAGGTTTTTATCTTCCGGCAAGCCTAGCATAGCGCCATGACCACCGGGAATAAAGATCGCTGCGTATTCAGTGCTGTCTGCCATATCGTTTTTGACAAAGTCAGCGATGCTGTTTGGACTCTTAAACTTGGACTCGTACTCACTATAAATTTGTTTAACGTCGTCATCGTCCTCTGGCATCGCCCACTGCTCGACCTTGACCGCCTCGCCTGTTGGCGTAAACACATCGACATCAAAGCCTGCTTTTTTAAAATGTAATAACGGCACCATCATCTCCACCGGATGATTACCGGTATCAAATTTATTGCCGTTCTCCATAGTCATATACTGCTCTTCGGTACAGACCATCATAATTTTCTTATCGCCCGTATAGGGATTATCGTAATTAGTATGATCGTAGTTGGTTTTATTCGGCGCAGCTATCTTTAGCGATGATGTTGAGGGAATATAAATGCCTGCTTCAGTTTCTTGCGGCTCTAAGCCTAGAGTATTTTTGGCGTTGTCTAAGGTGTCTTTGGCTTTATCTAATAGATCTTGCATATTCATAGTGGCTTCCTTTTTTATGATTTATATTTATTGAGTAGCTATTTATTGAGTAGCTAGAAATGATAAATCTAAGGTAACAAATGAAGACAGCATCAAATAGATGAGAATTTTTATGTTTCGTAAGCTTTGTAAAGCAGGATTGAAAAACTGTTTTAACGGGTTTTCTTTAGTAGCTTACTTGGTGAGCTGCTCGCTTGAAAAATCCTTGTCCACTTATTTAAAGCAAATAGCACGAAAGGCAGCAGGCACGTATTCATCAGATCATGCAGACTGGCCTTTATATCCACCATTTCTAATACCAAGAGGCCTTTTGGTATGATGATATGGCGATTGTCCAGATACTCACCTGATAACGCCACGCCAGTGACCACGATCAATGCGATAAACGCTCTGATATTGTGGTTTTTGATGATAGGACGCAGCACAAACAGACAAAGCAAGTAGACACCAACCCCAACATAGATATGTAAGGCATCTTTGGCAAGGCCAGTTGTTTCAACAACATTCATTTTAAAGGCGGTAAAGTCCACTAGAGTATTCCAAATATAAGCGAGCAGAAAATGATTGAGCGTATCACTAAACAATAATAACTAAAAATTGATAGTTAAGAATGACAATAGTGGAGAATAAAAAAGGTAGATTATACAAGCGATAATCTACCCTATTCTGAAGCAAATGTGCAATTTACGTTTACTGCCTAACTACACATTCCACTCGACAAAATTCTTTAGCAGTTGCAAGCCAGCGGTATGGCTCTTTTCTGGATGGAACTGGGTGGCAAATAGATTGTCTTTGATGATACTGGCACAAAACGGCTGGCCATAATCACAGATAGCGGCGACTTGAGAGTTATCGTTAGGCGCGCAGTAGTAACTGTGCACAAAATAAAAGTGCGCGTTATCCTCAATACCGTGCCAAAGCGGATGGTCAAAATCCATACCACTAATCGTATTCCAGCCCATATGTGGTACTTTTATCGTTGCGCCTTGCTTGTCTTTCCACGTAGGGTCAAAGGCTTCTACGTTGCCATCTAAGATACCCAAACACTCGGTGCCGCCATTCTCGCTTGATTGCTCAAATAAGGCCTGCATACCCACGCAAATCGCCATCACCGGCTTGTTGAATATAGCCTTGCGCACGACGTCATCGATGCCAGCCTCACGCATGCCGATCATACAATCACGCATAGCACCAACGCCAGGGAAGACGATTTTATCAGCGGCAGCCACGACTTTGGGGTCGTTAGTGATGGATACCTCCGCGCCGACATTGGTGAGTGCCTTGCTGACCGAGTGCAAGTTACCCATGCCATAATCTAATAGTGCAATTTTGGTCATTAATTAATTCTCATTGTTGAGTCGCTTTCTTTATATTTTATAGTACATTAAAGGTGTAGATAAGGATCTGCTACAAAAAAGGCAAGTGCAGGCTGTACAACTAAGTACGCCCAGCTTGGCTGACCCTCTTGACTGACATACTAGCAGAGCCTTAAATGCGCTTAGAATGCCTCTTTGGTCGATGGCAAGGTATTCAATGCCCGCTCATCATACTCACAGGCCATACGCAGCGCGCGAGCAAAAGCTTTAAAGGTAGATTCGATTTGGTGGTGGCTATTTTTACCTTTGAGATTATCCAAATGTACGGTCATCCATGAATGATTGACGAAGCCGTAAAAGAATTCGCTAAACAGATCGACATCGAAGGTGCCGACATGCGAGCGCGTAAACGGAATATCCATATGCAAGCCTGGACGTCCTGATAGATCGACGACCGCGCGCGTCAACGACTCATCAAGCGGCGCATAAAAATGTCCGTAACGGCGGATGCCTTTTTTATCGCCCAAAGCTTTGTTAAACGCTTGACCCAAAGTAATACCGGTATCCTCGACACTATGGTGATCATCGATATAAGTATCGCCGACGCATTTGATATCTAAGTCAAATAAACCATGACGCTTGATCTGATCAATCATATGGTCCAAAAATGGCACGCCAGTATCGACCACTCCTTGACCGGTACCATCAAGGTTAACGGTACAAGTGATTTGCGTCTCAGCAGTGTTACGTTCAACAGTGGCGGTGCGCGCTGGGCGACCATACAGGTTTGCATTTTGCGCTTGATTAATATCGGCAGACATAGCTACTCTCTATAAATAAAGGGTGGGGAGTAAATAGACACTTAAATAGACATTAAGGAAATGTAGATATAAGCTTATCATAGCAAAATGGCGTCATGACGGCTATGGCAGGACGGTAAAGCAAGGCGCTATTTGTCTCAATCTGTTAAAATACTGCCTTAAGTTTTATTAGGGCGTGTTGAACATTCACAAATGCGCACTGCTGATCGCTAAAATAGTTCT
>NZ_JADQAL010000069.1:0-2426 GCF_022129275.1 Psychrobacter sp. Ps3 | reverse complement strand
AGGCATTGCTGCCTGACTCAAGTAAAACACTCTCCGATAAAGTCGGGGCGGTTCATAAGTATTAATTATTAACAGCGAGGATGTTTATTATGAAAAAATTGCTCACTACGTCGCTGATGGCGGCTTCATTATCGACACTGGGACTGGTTGGCTGTACGAGCACTACCAATACAGGCGCTGTCGGCGTCGATCGTCAGCAGCTATTACTGGTCTCTGATGAAGAGGTGCTACAACTCTCTGCCAAAAGCTACAATCAAGTGCTACAAAAAGCGCGCCAAGAGCGGGTATTAGATACCAATCCAGCGCAGCTACAACGCCTAAAAAGAATTGCTAATCGCTTAGTCGGTCAAGTTAGTGTTTATCGTCCTGATGCTGCTCAGTGGAACTGGGAGGTTCATACCATTAAGTCACAGCAGCTCAACGCTTCGGTATTACCAGGCGGTAAAATCCTGTTTTATTCTGGCATTATCGATCGCTTGAACCTAACTGATGATGAGATTGCTGCCATTATGGGTCATGAAATATCACACGCGCTACGTGAGCATTCTCGTGAACGTATTTCTCGCGAATACGCCACGCAGACTGGTATTGGCCTTGCAGCAAGTGTCTTTGGTCTCTCGCAAGGTCAAGCGCAGCTAGCGGGTCTTGCCGGTGATCTTGGTTTGAGCCGTCCGCACAGTCGTACCCAAGAGTCTGAGGCCGACCAAATCGGACTTGAGCTAATGGCACGTGCTGGCTACAACCCGCAAGCGGCTATCACCTTATGGCAAAAAATGCAGCGCGCTAGTCAAGGTGAGCCACCTCAGTTTTTGAGTACTCACCCGGCAAGCAGTACACGTATCTCACAAATGCAGGCATTAATGCCTAAAGTGATGCCACTGTATCAAAAAACGCGCCGTTAGTGGTTAATACGAACAGTCTTAACAACAGGGCTTGGATACATTCATGCCCTGTTTTTTTGTGACTGCTGTTTCTGTTATAAAAAGCAGTATCATAAAAGAGCAGTATCCTAATAGTTTGACAAAGAGCGCGTTTAGCACTTGTAAGCTTTGCTCTGGTATAATGCTTCCATCTATTTTTATCAAATCAGCACAGTGTTGACTATTAAAGGACTGTTATGACGACTACCGCCCCTACTGCTATCGCCCTTGAAGACAAGCTGCAAGAGTTACAGCCGCAATATCTAGACTTAGTCAATGAGTCAATGAATCATGCTGGTTACTTTGACGGTAAAGAGAGTCACTTCAAGCTAACGCTAGTTAGTGAAGCCTTTGCAGGCAAGCGTTTGGTTGCGCGCCATCAGCTTGTCTATCAGCTGGTAGATCCACTGCTAACCTCGCAAGGCGGTACTGTGCATGCGCTTGCGATCCACGCTTACACCCCTACTGAGTGGCAACAGCAAACCCAAAGCCCCGAGAGCCCGCTATGTGCAGGACAAAATAAATAAGCGCTGTCACTGCGCTAGATTCGCTTAGACTGACTAGTGCTGAGCTTACTCTACAAGGAATAAGATTCAATGAAACATCTACACATGCTATTGGTATTTATATTGATTGGGCTATTTATTTACCAGAGCGTTTTGGTATTAAGCGCTAATCGCCGCGCGCCGCGTCCGGTTAAGATTGCCAATCACATATTATACGCCTTAGTGATAGTCACAGGGGCTTGGATGCTGATGCAATTGATGAGTGTAAACGCACCTGTACAGTGGGTGTTTGCCAAAATTATACTCTTAGTCGCCGCAATCAGTGCTAGCGCCAAAGCTTTCAGCATCAATGCTGCGCCAACTCAAAGTAAAGTCGGTATTCTTATCGCCGGCGTCGCTTATATAGGGATTGTTATTTTGGCATATGCGAAACCTGCAAACTTATTTTAATATCATAAGCTCGCTATATTTGCTATCTTAAATACCTCCTACTGGTTCAACGGAGTTTTTATGAAAACCTTTACCGCAGCAGCATTACTTGCCACCGCTGGCATCTTTACGCTTTCGGGCTGTGCAACCAGTGGCAATCTTACCCCGCAGTATGTGCCGCCAAGCACTTATCAAAGCTACGACTGTCAAGCGCTCGCTCAGGAGTACAATCGCGTTGAGCGCTATGTCAATGCGACGCAAAAGCAGCAATCGAGCCTGTCGGCATCAGGAGTCGGCGTCGGTATCTCTGCTGGACGCTGGGGTATCTCGCCTAATATTAGCTTTGGCGTGGGTCGAAGTAACGATAGTAAAGCGCGTGATGCGAAGCTATCGCGTCTATACGGTGAAGCCGACGCTATCATTCAAACGGCACGTATAAAACGCTGTAGCTTTGCCAATGGTATTAAGATTTATGGAGAGTAAGCTTTATTTGATGTCTATTTTGACTTATAGATAATTAGGGCGTGTTGAACATTCGACCATGGCACTGACAGAGACTATTTTTTAGGCG
>NZ_JADQAL010000032.1:0-31937 GCF_022129275.1 Psychrobacter sp. Ps3 | reverse complement strand
GCCTAAAAAATAGTCTCTGTCAGTGCCAAGGTCGAATGTTCAACACGCCCTAATATCACGGACTATCACATATTAGCTCACGACTATGGCGATACAGTAGCGCAAGAGCTGCTCGCCAGACAGCGTGAGGGTAGCGCAAAACAGCGTATCGCTAGTGTGTGTTTATTAAATGGTGGTCTGTTCCCAGAAACCCATAAGCCGGTGTTAATCCAAAAACTACTACTCTCGCCTTTAGGGCCATTCGTCTCCAAGCTTATCACTAAACGCAAATTTGCAGACAATCTACGGCGCATCTTTGGACCCAATACGCCGCCGACTCCTGAGGTTGTCGATAGCTTATGGCAGCTGCTCAATCATAATAACGGTCTTGCGGTGATGCATAAGCTCATTGACTATATACCGCAGCGTCAGCAGCACCGTGAGAGGTGGGTTGAAGCCATTATCGAAAGTAATGTTCCGGTCAAGCTTATTAACGGTAGCAAAGACCCTATCTCAGGCCAGCACATGGCTCAGCGCTATCGGCAATTAATATCTAATGCCAGTAATGCTAATGATGTCAATGTCACTGAGCTGACACAGTTGGGTCATTATCCGCAGCTTGAAGATGCTGAGGCGGTGACGACAGCTTATCTGCAGTTTAGAGATAGTCTCAATCAGAGTTAGTAGCACTAAGAGATAGTAGCACTAAGAGATAGTAGCACTCAGAGATAATATCAATCAATGAGGGTTGGCTATTAAAAAGACGTCACGACAAGGACTCACTATGAAACGCGCCGCGCAACTACAGCCTTTATCTCGCCAACATCATTTAGGTCTCAACATCTCTCGCCATGCCAAAGAGTGCTCTGATAATCCTGAAGATATCAGTAAGCACTGGCACAAGCTCACTTCATATATTGATGATTTGCAAAGTCACTTTGCGATTGAAGATCATCTGATCGCGACGGCGCTATTGCCTTATAGTATTAGTAAACCCGAAGTCGCTTCCGCGCTTACCACGCTCAATGAGCAACATAAGTCTCTGCAGGCTCTCGTGAGCCAAGCCCAAGACTCTGCAAACTCTCAAAGCCATCCTATCAGCGCCGCCCAAGTCAAAGCGCTCGCCACTTTGTTATACGACCATATTCGTTTTGAAGAGCGTGACTTGTTTCCTATTGCCGAGCGCTACCTGACAACAGCAGAGTTAGATACGATTTATGCCGCCAGTCCTGATAATGTCAAAAGAGCAGATGAAAATCGTTAAAAATATTGCTGGCTTAGTCGATAGCAAGATTAATTACTGAACCGGTAGATAGCCGGCATCAGCAAAGTACTGTTGCCCAGCCTCAGAGCGTAGATACTCTGAAAATCCAGCAGCGCTAGGTCGCTCACTGAGCACTATACCGTCTTGTAATATCGACGGATAAGAATTCGGTGCTAAGGTATGAAACTGCGTAGGCTTTGCTTTGATAGCTAGCAGCTGTGCCAGCGCAACAAAGCCATAATCGACACTGCCGGTATGCGTATATTGAAAAGCTTGGCCGATGTTTTCAGCTTGTATAAGACGTTTTTGAGTCTTCATAGTCTCATAACTATTTTGGGCTTGTAGATAAGCTTTAGCGGAATTACCATAAGGCGCGAGCTGCGGGTTAGCAATAGTCACCTTAGTAGATTTCGCCATCAATAATGCATTTAAAGCCGCTGGTTTAATCTCGCTTAGCGGATGAATAACGCTATACAGCGCCAGTTGGCCTTGAGTATAAGTGAAGGGCTGAGCGTCTTTTTGACTGTTCGCCTGATCAGTCGCTAGTGTTTCTGTCGCAAGCTTGGCCGGAAACGCCTGATTCGCAGATAAAAATAAATCGTATGGCGCGCCTGAGGTGATTTGCGCATATAGCTTACCTGATGAGGCGTAAGTGATCTCAATTTCTTGGTTCGGTTGATTATTATCGGTTTTATAGCCTTCGACGACTTTCGGCAAGACGTCCGATAAGTTGGCAGCAGCAGCGATACGTAGCGTTTGAGACGATTCAGTATTCTCTGTAACACTGTCTTTAGCGCACGCTGTCAGCGTAACTGCTAGACAGCTTACGGTTATTATTATTGCTTTCATTACCACTCTAATTTTTAATTGTCCAACCGTCAGTGTACCTAAGAGCCGTCAGTTTTGAAAACGCTATTTCACCGTGTAAAGATAAGTACGCTCGCTCATTAGCTATTGTTAAGTGTCGTCGATTTATATTGAGAGTCATGGCTTGCTATATTAGTCACCTTAGTAGGACTATTAGTAGCACTAGATTTATTTTTTAGTGAATTTGCCATAACACCAAATTAACACCGAATTGATTATGGTAATAATAATTATTATCATTTATAATACAGCTTTAGTGACGTTGCATTTATAACTGAACATATAAATATGATATTAAAAGGCGCTGCTGACGTAGCAGCCCGATGGCCTGTGTTGCACTGATTGCTCGCAAAACTCTCATCTTAATGTCATCAATATCTATAAGTCTCAAATGACTTATAACGTATAAGATGAATCACTCAAATACTATTTGATAGATCGTTATGACTGAAAGAACGAATAAAAAAAGTTTTCCAACCCTTTATACCGGGACATTTATCGCTGTCATCGCGCTGCACGCTATCACAGGTTGGGCACTTGCGAATGTCAAAACACCAGATGTGACTATCGCTGAGCCTAACGAGGTGTCGCCCTTAGAAATCGAAATGATTACACCGATTATCAAAAAGCCTGAAGTTATAGAAGTTCAGCCAACACCGGAACCAGTCATTGAGTCAAAGCCTAAGCCTAAGCCTAAGCCTAAGCCGGTAGCTACTGTAGCGCCACAACCTAAACCTGAACCGCAGGTTAAACCTGAACCGCAGGTTAAACCTGAGCCTAAAGTTGAACCAAAACCTAAAGCTAAGCCTGAGCCTAAAACCAAACCCGACATAAAGCCTAAGCCTAAACCTGAACCTAAACCACCAGTTAAGACGCAGCAAACCCAGCAAGAAGTACAAGCCAAAAAAGCAGCTGAGCAAGCGCTAGCAGAAAAACAGCAGCAGGCGATAATAAACGCGCAAAAACAAGCAGAGCGACAAGCCCAAGAAAACGCCAGAAAGCAAGAACAAGAACGAATAAACGCACAAGAATTGGCAAAACAGCAAGAAATAGCCAGACAACAAGCATTGGCTAGACAGCAAGCTGAAAATGAGCGTTTAGCGCAAGCGGAAAAGGCTAGGGAAGCCGCTGCAGAACGTGCACGTGCAGCGCAGGAAGCGGCTCAAGCAAAAGCTGAAGCTGCAGCGGCAAATAGTGAGCCCGTAAGTTTTAGCGGTAGTGATGCATCATGGGCGAGAGAGCCTAATTTTGAGGGTTTAACTCATGAGGCACTCACCTTAAACCTAAGGTTTAGAGTCGACAAGCAAGGTAATATCAGCAATATCACAGTTACGGGTTCAAATGACCGCCGGATAATTCGAGATGCCAAACGTCGACTTGGACGTAGTAAATTAAACCCATTTATACAAAATGGCGTACCGGTTACCGGTATTGTGAATTTGTCTATTGCTGTTAGATCTTAGGGGCTATCGTCGTATTCCCTAAAAAAGCGCTTTCATCACAGTTAAGAGCTGATAAATACTAACCACTATTTAGTTTGGGCAACCAAAAATAAGGAGTCTACAATGGACTTTGCAATCTACTGGCAATACAGCGATATGGTGACAAGAACTCTGTTTTTCTTGCTGTTAGCATTGTCGATATTCTCTTGGGTGACAGGTATCATCCGTGTTATTCAAAGCCGCAAATTAGCAGCGACGGTTGCTGACGACTTAACGCAGCAGATTCAGGCAAGCCGTGCTGAACTAGCGGCATCCGATAGTAAAGATCAGCGCCTCGTCACTGAGCAGACGCTGCTCAAACATATTGGTCGTTATCGCTTTGCCAGTGAGCGCGGATTGCCAATCTTGGGCACGACGGCGGCCGTTGCCCCGTTTATTGGGCTGTTTGGTACGGTGTGGGGGATCTTTCATGCCTTGCATAACATTGGTACTACCGGGCAGGCGGGACTTGCGCAAGTTGCAGGGCCAGTAGGGGAGGCTTTGATTATGACCGGTCTTGGTATTGCCGTAGCGATACCTGCAGTGGTGTTTTATAACCTAGCTATCCGTATCAACCGCAAAGTTATGCATCATGCTAATGATCGCGCCCATGACCTCCTAGCGCAGTCTACGCGCGATGCGCTACCAAAGACAGAGTCTACTCCAAGAGCTGTGACTAGTGAACGAGTTGCTGCAACGACTTCTAACAAACAAACACAGCCTCAATATCAGCATTAGTACAAGCACTGAGGATAAGTAGATCTGAGAAGAAGACAACTGAGAATAAGAGACAACTGAGAATAAGAGACAACTATGGCTTTTCAATTAGGTGATGACGACACACAAGGTATGAATGAGATGAACCTTATTCCGCTCATCGATGTCATGCTGGTATTGATGATTATCTTCTTACTGACGGCGACGGTACTTAATCCAACCGTACCGCTGAATCTGCCGCAAACCAGTGCTGAGATCAATGAGCCGCCAGCCGATCCCATTCAAATCAGTATTGATAAAGATGCAGGCCTGTTTTGGGATGATAAGGCGATTAGTATGGAAGAGCTTGAGTCGCGCTTACAGCAGCAAGGAGTAAGCGGCGATAACCCTTCTATTCAGCTACGCGCCGATAAGGACAGCCGCTATGACAATGTCGCGCAAGTACTAGCCGCTGCCAGTACCGCGGGCCTAACGAAGATTGCGTTCGTTAATGAGTAGCTCATTTTAGACTATAATAAAAAATAATAATAACAATAAAGCTGGCAAGTACTTTACTCCACACCCTACTAGTGACATAGCTAGTAGGGTTTTCTTTTTTATAGTGATTGCAATAGTCATTGGCATTGACGTTTTACAAATGAATCTTATAAAGATACTCGTTTTTTATTCATACGCAATTTATGGAGAGTATGGTCGATGGTCTTATGATGCTTGATCACAGCGTAGATAGTGTTCACTATGAGCCGTTTGGCCCTAAAATGAGCTTAGAGCTGTCTTGATTCTGACTTCAGTCCTCAACCACAACACTAAGTCTAATTTCGATTGTATTTAATAGCTCTACAATATCTTTTAGGAAGTGTTTGCCTAGTCAGCGCTCAACTGGGCAAACATCCAGCGTAAGAAGCGGTCTACTATTTTAAAAAGTCAGGATTCATATAAGCAGGATTTGGATAGCTATAAAACCCTTCGCCAGTTGCCGCGCCTAGTTTATTTTGATCAATCAGTTGCTCTTTTAGATACTTAACCGCCTTAAACCTCACAGGGCTTTGAGTCCGCTCAGCAGACATCTTAGTGATGTTATAAGCGGTGTTGATCCCTATGGTATCTAAGATACCAAACGGTCCGACAGGCGCACCGGTCACTATCATCCATGTCTTATCAATGGTATGCGGATCAGCCACTTCTTTGGCTAGTAGTTGCAAACCTGCGTCTATAAACGGCGCTAATAAGCTATTCATAATATAGCCGGGTTGCTCTTTATACAGCGGCATTGGCACCATACCGATATTTGTCGCAAACGCGACTACCTCATCAAATACTTTCGGATCGGTTCTAGGATGCCCCATGATTTCAGCGACGTTATGCATCCAGATCTTATTGGCAAAATGTAGCGCTAGGAACTGAGCAGGCCGTCCTGTTGATTCAGCAAATTGGCTCGGCAGTAAGGTTGAGGTATTGGTCGCAAATACTGTTTTTTCTGGAGCCAGATTGGCCAGTTTTTCATAAAATTCGACTTTAATCTCTGGAATCTCAGGAATGGCTTCAATCATTAAGTCAGCGTCTTTGACTGCTTCTGCCAAATCTGAGGTGTAGCTAAGATTATCAAACGTAGTATCTAACTGCTCTTGCGTCGCTCTTAAATCCTTTCTGAAGGCCTTACACATCCAATTAAACTTTGACTTAGCTTGCTCTAGCACCTCATCACTGATGTCATAAACGATGACATTAAAACCATGATATGCAGCTTGAAAGGCGATTTGATAGCCTAGGACGCCGCTTCCTGCGACAGTTACATTCTTATACGTCATGATGACTCCCTGAAATAATGACTATGATTTTAGAGTTATTATGTGGCTATTGTCAACGTACTGTCATAAATGCTCGGTAGACTTGAGCGTAACTTATATCGTTGTGGTGGATTTGATAAAGCCGCAACCTACCCTTTACGCCACTCTAGCCAAATAGCAAGGTGACTGAACATGACGTTATTGAACAAACCGCTCGCTCATGAAGCCGTAGAAGACTCAAACACGAGCAATAATACCGAATTTAAAACCATCATCAATCGCCGTATGCATCGTCGCCATATCTTAAAAGGCGGTACAGGGCTGGCGGCGGCAGCGTTTTTTGGGGCGCTGCCTTTGGTTGGCTGTAGTGACGACGATGACGACAGCCCATCTCGCCTGCCCAGCGACGATGACCAAGCCGCCATCCCAGCACAAGGAAATCTCAAACGTCCCGACACCCTAAAATTCACTGCAGTGGCGCATTCGACAGCCGATACCATGAGTGTGGCGGAAGGCTATCAGGCAGAGATGATATTGCCACTAGGGACACCGCTGATGTCTGGTATCGCCGACTGGAAGGACAACCGTGAGCAGTCCGCTGAGTCGTTTGAGTGGCGTATGGGCGACAACCATGATGGCATGTGGTTTTTTGGCAAAAAAGGCAATACCTACGATGCCAAAGCCTCTAAAAACGGCCTGCTGGTCATGAACCATGAGTATGTCAATAGCAGCGAGCTTAGCCCATTTGGTTATCATGTCATCTCGGATAACAATGCGGCACCCATTTATCAAAACCGTCGTCTGGCCAGTGATGTGCGCCGCGAGGTTAACTGCCACGGGGTCGCTGTCGTTGAGATGACTCGCCGTGCCGATGGGATGGGTTATGAGATGGTCAAGGATTCAAAATACAATCGCCGTATCACCAGCAGTACGCCCGCCCAGCTGACGGGTCCTGTGGCAGGCTCTGATTTGGTCAAGACAAAGTTTGATCCAACAGGGTTGCAGACGCGCGGCATCAACAACAACTGTGGCGCAGGACTGTCGCCGTGGGGTACCTATCTGACGACAGAAGAAAATTTCTTGGGCGTATTTGCGCGTGGTCAAGACGCCGAGCAGCTAAGCGCAGGTCATAACTACGGGCGTGAGCGCTATGGGGCCAGCGAAAACTTCTCTGGCTGGGAGTATCTGTGGCATACGCCTTATGCCAAAGATGAAATCATAGCTGATGAGTTTGTCCGCTGGGATATGACCGCGACAGGCGCTGATGCTACTGAGGATTATCGCAATGGCTTTAATACCTTTGGCTACATCACCGAAATCGATCCTTTTGATCGGCACTCAGCACCGCAAAAACGCACGGCACTCGGTCGTTTTGCACACGAAAACTGTGCGTATGCGCCCGTCGAGTCAGGTAAACCTGTGGTGTTTTATATGGGGGATGATGCGCGCGGCGAGTATATTTATAAGTTTGTCTCAAAGGCGCGATGGTCCAATGCAGATATCGGCGGCGGCCTCAAAGCTGGCGACAAATACCTAAATGAAGGCACGCTGTATGTGGCGGTGTTTCACGAAGATGGTCGCGGCGAGTGGCGGCCACTGGTCCATGAACAAAATGGACTTGATGCGAGCAATGCTGAGCTGCCCTTTGCTGGGCAAGATGAGGTGTTGGTCTTTGCGCGCGCTGCCGCCGATGCCTTGGGTGCGACCAAGATGGATCGACCAGAGTGGGTGTCGGTGAGCCCCATGACAGGCGAGGTGTATGTGACCTTGACCAACAACAAATATCGCGGCGAGCGTGGGGATCAGCCTCTCTCAGCAGCCAACCCACGCAGCTACGAAGCGCGCGGCAAATCCCGCGGAAATGATAATGGTCATATCATTCGCTGGGCCGAAGCAGGCGGTGACCATGCGGCGATTCGCTTTGAGTGGGATATATACTTGTTTGCCGCGCCCAGTGAGCTTACGGCAGAGAACTTATCGCAATTAAACAAAAACAATGACTTGTCATCGCCTGATGGCCTGTACTTTGATCCGCGCGGGGTATTATGGATTCAGACCGATGATGGCGCGTATACCGATACCAGCAGTTGTATGCTATTGGCCGCGTTGCCTGGTCAGGTCAGCGATGGCACGCTGATCACCACATCTGCAGGCCAGCAAACCCGCGTCGGAATGACTGCTAGTGATGACAATATCAAACGCTTCTTTGTCGGTCCTGAAGGCTGTGAGGTGACAGGCATCACCATGACGCCAGATTTTAAAACGTTATTTATCAACATTCAGCATCCTGGCAACACATGGGGCGCGGTGGCTGGAGGTAGTACGCCGCGCTCGGCCACCGTGATGATTACTCGCGAAGATGGCGATGTCATATTGGCAGAATCATTTACTTAGAGCGCTTGGATGACTCGGCTACGATAGTGAAATGGCTGAAATAGTGAACGGCTGCGATGGTAAAGCGGCGGCACGGTGATTACAAATACGGATAGTGATGTTAGCTAAAACCGCAAGCGTGAACTGAACCCCATAAGTTGTGTTCAACTTATGGGGTTCAGTTCACTGCGGTGAAAACCACTGATAAGGGTTTCTTAAGTAAAACCACCACTCAAGATCGCTATGATATGCAAAGCGACCAAGCCATCAGCAGCAATATCGAAGGCGATAAAGTCATCGTCCAAGCAGGACAAGACATCAACTTCACAGCCGTCAACGCTATCAGTGATCGTGACACCCAGCTGAGCGCTGGTGGTGACGTCAACATTCTAGCCGCTGAGAATACCTCTAGTGAAAGCTCGTTTAGTCAAACCAAAAAATCAGGACTGTTTGGCGCTAGTGGTGGCATGGGCTTCACTATCGGTAAGCAGCAAACTGATGATAGCAATGCCAAAACGGCACTTACTCACACAGGCAGTAATGTTGGTGCTATCGATGGAAACGTCATTATTGACGCGGGGCACACCTATCCACAGACGGGCAGCAACATCGTCGCCGGAATGGGTGCTGACACTGGTAAAGATATCAAAGATGCCAACCATGGTAATGCAGTAGTACGCGCGCAAGACATTAATATTGACAATAATATGAATGTCACTACCACTAAAAGCGAGCAAAAGTTTAAGCAAAGCGGTCTCACCGTCGCGGTCTCAAACAGTCTGGTAGACAGTGCAAAAAGTATTAATAGCCTCATTGACGCGGGTGGTAATACCCAAAGCACCCGCATGAAAACTATGGCTGGCGTCGCCGCTGTTCTTAAGACAAAAGCACTCGCTGAGCAGGGGTCAGACGCTCTAGCTGCGCTACAAGGTGGCAATTTAAAAGGTGTGGGCAATACCCGCATCCAAGCCACCATCGGTAGTCAAAAGAGTCAATCGAACAGCTCAAGCTACACCGAGGCTAATCAAGGCTCAAACATCGACACCAACAACCTTACCCTGATCGCCACAGGGGCAGGTGCTGATAGTAATATCAACATTAATGGCAGTAATCTAACCGTCAGCAATGATGCCTTATTCCAAGCGAACAATAACTTTAACGTCAATGGTGTCGCGCAAAACAGTAATACCCGTAGTAATAATAAAAGCTCAAGTACCGCCATTGGGGGTTATGCCAGCTTTGGTCAAAACACTAGTGCAGGTATCACTGCCAGTGCCAGCCGTGCTAAAGGCTATGCCAACAGTGATAGCACCGCCTATGCCAACACCCAAATCAATGTTGGTGGCACCACCACCTTTGATATCGGCAACGACGTCAACATCGAAGGCGGCGTTATTAACACAAATCGTGTCCAAGGCGCTATCGGTGGTGATGTCAACATAGAGTCGCTACAAGACACCGCTACCTACGATAGCAAACAAAAGAACATGGGCTTTAGTGCTGATATCGACATCGCAGGTGGTGGCGCAGGCTCTAGCCTATCGGTCAATGGTGGCAAGACGAACCTTAATGCTGACTACCAAGCAGTCGGTGAGCAGTCAGGCATCTTCACAGGCGATGCTGGCGGTAAAACCACGCTCATAGGCGGAGCGATTACCACCACTGAAGCCGCTCGTGACGCAGGGCTTAACAACTATGAGAGTCTTGGTGGCATTACCACGCAAGACATCAAGAACACCACAAGCTATGACGGTAATGCCATCCAAGCAGGACTCAGTCTCGGTGACACAACAGGAAAACCGCAAGCGAATCTAAACGGTCTGGGCTACGGCAGTGATAGCGACAGTGACAGTAGTGTCACGCGCGCTGGTATTACGGGTATTGCGGGTAATAAAGACATTACGACGGACAACCGCGCCGAGTATGCAGGCATTCTTGAGAATAGCTTTGATGCAGAGAAGGTCAATGAGGAGCTTGGGGCGCAGACGCAGATTACGCAGGAGTTTGGTAAAGAAGCGCCGAAGGCGGTGGCCAAGTTTGCAGAGAAAAAGATGGAGGCTTACGAAACTGCTCAGAAAGCCGTTAATATGCTTAGAGAAGATTTGGAGGCGGCCAAAGACCCTAAAAAAATAGTTTATATTAGTGACCAATTACGACTTGCGGAACAATAACTTAAGGAAAATGAAACAGATTACCACAATTGGAAAGAAGGCGGTAAATATCGAGTTGCTACCCATGCTCTAGTGCTAGGTGGACTTGGTACAGGAAGTATTGAAGGCGTTCTAACTACAGGCGGCGTTGCGGCTGCTGCGCCTACACTAAATGATGTGCAAGCTAAGCTAGCTAAAGCGCTGACTGATAAAGGTATGAATGCAGATATTGCTAATGGCACGGCAAGTGGTGTCATCAGTTTGACGCTATTAGGTACAGGTGCTGCTGCTGGATTAGATACATCGAGTACAGTGACTGCGACTAGTATCGATGCGAATAATAGACAGCTGCATCCTGAAAAAGGTGAATATTGGGTTATCGAACAACTCTACAAGCCAATTTGGTCACCCAAAATGCCGCTTATGAGCAGCTGATTGCCGATGTAGAAAAGGTCGCCACGCGCTCGACCGCCCCGATTTTGCTATTGGGCGCGACAGGGGTAGGCAAGTCGCAGCTGGCACAGCAAATCTATGCGCTCAAAAAAGCCAAAGCCAACAATGCCGCACAAAGCAAATACGCACTGGGGGCATTTGTGGAAGTCAACTGCGCCACCTTGCGCGGTGATACTGCCATGAGCGTGCTGTTCGGTCATGTCAAAGGCGAGTTTACGGGTGCCGCGTCCAGCCGAGAGGGGTTGCTTAAATCGGCGGATGGCGGTTTGCTGTTTTTGGATGAAATCGGTGAGCTGGGGCTCGATGAGCAGGCGATGCTCTTGACCGCGCTTGAGGCGCAGCGCTTTTATCCATTAGGGAGTGATACTCCGATTAACGTTTCGTTTCAGCTGATGGCGGGAACGAATAAGGACTTGCGCCAAGCGGTCGCCGATGGCACGTTTCGCGCGGATTTGTTTGCACGGCTGAACACGTGGACGTTTTTTTACCATCGCTAAAAGACCGTATCGAGGACTTGCCCGCCAATATTGATTACGAGCTGGCGCGTCTTGGCAGTGAGCAGCAGTACCAGTACCGCTTTGAGCCTGAGGCGCGGGCGTACTTTGAAGCCTTTGCCATGAGTCACGCGGCGACATGGCAGGGCAACTTTCGTGATTTAAGCGCCAGCATGACGCGCTTAACGACATTGTACGAAGGCAAAATGATTCGTATGCCCGATGTTAAGGCAGAAATCACCCGCCTTAAGCATTTGTGGGCATTGCCCAATAGCGCGCAGTATCAAACGGATAGGGCGTACGCGCCCAGCCTAACCGAGCAGCAAGCGCACGCGGATACGGTGCTGAGTCGTCATCTATCCAGCGACGACAAAGACGCGCTCGACCCCTTTGACGCGGTGCAGCTCGCGTATGTGATTGAGGTCTGCTATCAGCACAGCAGCCAAGCGGCGGCAGGGCGCTATCTGTATGCAAACTCCAGAAATAAACTGAAAAGCAATAATGACAGCGACCGACTGCGTAAGTATTTGCTAAAGTTTGGGCTGAGGTTTGATGAGCTGAAGTTTGATGGATTGGATAATGGCTTTAATCAGTCAGTAGGTCAATATAGATAATAAGCCTATAAAAGTACATGAAAAACGCTGCTAATTTCATTTCAAAAAACGATGACGTATTTGGTCGTATCGCTATCTAGAATGTCACAGAAAAATATTAAATCAGCCACCCAAACAGGTGGCTTTTTTATGTCTGATAAAACAGTTGGGTGTGAGGCCGCTTATAAAACTAGTGCTTTAGCAGTAGTAGGCTTCTTTGTCTTTTAGCGCGTCTTGCAAATAAGCAACCAATAATTTGAGCTTTTGATCGGGCTGTTTTGATTTGGGATACACCGCAAACATCCCCATACGCTTGCGGGTAAAATCTTGCAAAATTTGGGTTAAATTCTGGCGCTGAAAGGCTTTATACACTAGTGCTTGCGGCAAAAAAGCAATGCCCAAATCACTCAGCGCAGCATGTTTGATCGCGCTTAAATGATTGCTATGGAAGCGGCCACTGACGGGCAGCAGCAGCTCAGCACCATCCTCATATAACGGCCACAAGTCGCTACTGGTGTTATCAAATTTATAGATGAGGCAATCATGATTTTGCAGTTGGGCGGGGGTTTGCGGCGTACCATATTTGTTGAGGTAATTTTGGGTGGCGCAAATCACCCATTGACTGTCTATCAGGCGTTTGACAATCAAGGAGGAGTCTTCAAGCTCCGCCGTTCGGATGGCCAAATCAAAGCCATCTTCGACCAAATCAATCAAACGGTTGGTGATGTATAGCTCTACGGTTATCTCAGGATATTTTTTACAAAATTCAGCGATAGCCGTGCTGAGTAGTAAGTCAGAAGAGACCACAGGGGCGGTGACGCGGATATGGCCTTTCATGTTTTCGCCATAGCCTATGACAGTATTTTCCGCTTCTTGAATGGCAAGCTGAGCCAATTTGGCTTTGTGATACAGCGTTCGGCCGGCATCGGTCAAGCTGAGTTTTCGGGTGGTTCGGTAGAGCAATTGTGCATTTAAGTTGGCTTCTAGGCGCGCGATACGTTTGCTCACTACAGAATTGGTCAGCGCCAGTTTGTCAGCAACTTTGGAAAAAGAGCCTTCATCGACCACCAAAACAAACAAAACCATGTCATCAGCTTTAATCATACCGATTCTCTAATCAGGGTAATATATTTCGTATTATAGCAAAAAAGGAAAATAACCTTGTCTGATCATGCCGTTTATCTTTGCACTTGTAAAGCGTAGAATTAGAGTGTGTGAATTCTACCCTAAGCACAATGAGGCTGTTAATCTGAGCGATTGAGTGTCTGTATGTAAGGACTGTGTTTAAGGGCGGCGTTTAAGAGTGGTGTTCAAGGATGCACAGACGATAACAGGGAGAGGAAATTTTGAATCAGACTGTCTATGGGCTACTTGCCCTATTGCCAATCATACTCAGTGGCGTATTTCTTATTGGTCTACAATGGTCGGCCAAAAAAACCATGCCGATCATTTTGGCGGTGACTGCCGCGCTCGCACTTTTTATTTGGGACATGACGTTTAACCGCGTGTCGTCCTCTATTCTTCAAGGGACTGTGATTACGATATCGGTATTGTGGATCGTATTTGGTGCCCTGTTCTTATTAAATACTCTAAAACACACGGGCGCTATTGCAGTGATTCGCGCAGGTTTTATCAACGTATCGCCTGACCGCCGAGTGCAAGCCATCATCATTGCATGGTGTTTTGGTACGTTTTTGGAAGGTGCATCGGGCTTTGGCACACCGGCTGCAATTGCGGCACCGCTGCTGGTCGCGATAGGGTTCCCTGCATTGGGTGCGGTGCTTATGGGGATGATGATCCAAAGCACGCCCGTATCGTTCGGGGCGGTCGGTACGCCGATTGTCATTGGGGTGAATAAGGGTCTAGATACCGTGGCCATCAGTGCGCTGCTGGCGCAAGAAGGCATGCAATGGGAAGAATTTTTACAACTGATTACCACCCAAGTGGCGATCATTCACGGTGTGATTGGGACGTTTATGCCGCTGCTGATGGTGATGATGCTCACCCGCTTTTTTGGTAAAAATAAAAGCTGGAAAGAAGGCTTAGCCATTTGGCCCTTTGCCATTTTTGCAGGGTTGGCCTTCACTGTACCTTACACTTTAACGGGTATTTTCTTGGGTCCTGAATTTCCATCGTTGGTTGGTGGACTGGTCAGTGTGGCGATTGTCATTCAGGCGGCTAAAAAAGGATTTTTGGTACCAAAGACCACGTGGGACTTTGAAGCCAAAAGCAGCTGGCCAAGCGATTGGATGGGTAAACTGGTGGTCAGCAAAGAAGATGTGGCCACCCCAGCAGGCAAGACCATGTCTACGCTGATGGCATGGTTTCCTTACTTGCTAGTGGCGCTGCTACTGGTGTGTTCGAGAATGTTTGCTGATTTTAAGGACTTGCTCAGCAGCGCCACGCTAGACTTTAATACGATTTTGGGCGAGGCCGATATCAGTGCAGGTTTTAGTCCTTTATACTTGCCCGGCGGCCTGTTGTTAATCAGCGCCTTAATCGCAGCTTTTGTGCAAACTAAAAATCCAACGCGTGCGCTGGGTGATGCTTTGAGCGAATCAAGCAAAACCGTCTTAAGCGCTGGGTTTGTGCTTATTTTTACCATCCCTATGGTTCGGATTTTTATCAACTCTGGGGTCAATCTATCCGATGTCGCGAGTATGCCAGTTGCCAGTGCTGAGTTGTTTGCAGGCACGTTTGGCAGCGCCTTTCCGCTGATCAGCTCAACCATCGGTGCTCTAGGTGCGTTTATCGCAGGCTCGAATACCGTATCAAACATGATGTTTAGTCAGTTCCAGTATGAAGCGGCCATGAGCTTGCACATCTCGCCCTCACTCATCATCGCAGCACAAGCGGTTGGCGCCGCGGCGGGTAACATGATTGCCATTCACAATGTGGTGGCCGCATCAGCAACCGTTGGGCTGCTTGGGATGGAGGGCGCGACGCTGAGACGCACCATCTTACCAACCATCTATTATGTGTTGTTCAGTGGCATCATCGTTATGGCAGCCATTTATCTCTTTGGCGTTCAAGGACCGCTAACCTTATGAATGCACAGTAAAAAAAAGAGCAAGTAATGAACCGTTATCGATCGACCGCCTCCTATACAAGCCAGCTACCATCAGATCAGGTGTTGGTTAAATTGACCAAAATACTGGGCGCCGCCAATATACAGGCAGATTCAGCAAAAAATGAGCACTACCGCATGGGCTGGCGCTCAGGCGGCGGTAGCGCGCTGGCAGTGTTGTTTCCGCAAACGCTGTTTGAAATTTGGCAATGTCTGGAAGTGTGTGTTGAGGGCAACTGTATCATCATCATGCAGGCGGCCAAAACAGGTCTGACAGAAGGCTCAACGCCCAGCGGTGATGACTACGACAGACCCGTGGTGGTGATCAATACACTGGCGATAAATAAGCTGTATTTGATCAATGACAATGAGCAAATTATCAGCCTACCGGGTACGACTTTGCATCAATTGCAGAACGAGTTAAAAGCGGTCAATCGAGCGCCGCACTCGGTGATTGGCTCATCGACTTTGGGCGCGTCAATCGTCGGCGGTGTCTCCAATAATTCAGGCGGCGCGCTGGTCAAACGAGGCCCTGCTTACACGGAGCTGTCGCTGTTTGCGCAAATCAACGAGCACGGTCAGCTGGTATTGGTGAATCATTTAGAGGTTGAATTAGGCGATACGCCCGAAGAAATCCTCACCAATTTACAAAACGGCTATTTTGACAAGTCACAGTTATCTCAAAGCAACAAACTGGCCTCAGACAAAGAGTATGTCGCCCGAATACAGGATGTCAATGCCGACACGCCGAGCCGCTTTAATGCGGATAAGCGCAGGCTGTATGAAGCCAGTGGCTGTGCAGGCAAGTTGGCCGTTTTTGCCGTTCGCCTGGATACGTATCCCACCGCAACCAAAGAGCAAACCTTTTATGTCGGTAGCAATAGTGTGTATGAGCTGGCACTACTGAGACGACAAATACTATCGAGCTTTAAAAATGTCCCTGAAGTGGGCGAATATATGCACCGCGATATATTTGATGTGTCTGCCAAGTACGGCAAAGACACCTTTTTGAGCATCAAGCATCTGGGTACCAATGCTTTGCCCAAGCTGTTTTCTATCAAAGGCAGTATTGATGCCAAACTGAGTAAATGGTCATGGGTGCCCAATCATTTGACCGATAAAGTTATGCAAATGATCGCCCAGGTATTGCCGCAGCATTTGCCCAAGCGCATGCTGGAATACCGCAACCAGTATGAGCATCACCTGATTATCAAAATGAGTGATGAGGGCATCTATGAGGCACAGTCTTTTTTAGAGTCGTTTTTTGCAGACTCAGAAACGGGCAGTTATTTTACCTGCACGCAAGCTGAGTCAGACAGCGCCTTTTTACATCGCTTTGCTGCCGCAGGGGCCGCCATACGTTATGAAGTCATGCATGAAGAGACCGCCGGAGAGATACTGGCGCTCGATATTGCTATCCCGCGTAACACGCTTGATTGGCTGGAAAATTTGCCTGAGAGCATCACTCAGCACTTAGAAAAAAAGCTGTATTACGGTCACTTCTTTTGTTATGTGTTTCATCAAGATTATATTTTAAAAAAGGGCAGTGATACCAAGCAGGTCAAAAAGATGATGCTTGAGCTATTAAACAAGCGCGGTGCCAAATACCCTGCTGAGCATAATGTCGGCCACTTATATGAAGCCGAACCTGATTTGCAGCAGTTTTATGAGCGCCTAGATCCTACCAATACTTTTAACCCTGGTATCGGTCAAATGCCAAAAACCAAACGCAACTGCGCGTGTTGTTTATAGCCATTTATGATGGTGATGAGGCTTGAAGTGACAGTCGCTTACTTTTACGCATCACCACCGCCAATCCGCTCCGCCAATGCCTGCAACCTCCACCATGTCAAAGTCGCTCGACCAAAATGCTTATTATGATAATATCTTACATTCATTGACCTTTATGGCCTGTAGATATTATACGATTGAATAATCACAATGTAAATTATAATAAAGTAAAATTTAACTCGTATTTGGGCACTGTATTTTTATAGTGTTTTTACCTCTACTCAAGCCCTTCTCAGAACAAAAAAACTATGTTTGTTCGTTGAGAATCTATTCTTATTACGTCTGCTATTGCCGTTTTTGAATTTCTACGTATTGTTTCTACTGCTTATTCTCTGCATAATATAAGGAGATTACTGTTCTAATCTCTGCATATCTCTGGGGAACGTATGAAGCATACTACTTATATTCATGAACATCCAAACTGGACTGAATGGCAATGGTCGGACAAAAAGCTATTGCCACTCGTCAGTCGTGTGCGGATATTACAAGGCCGTTTACTAGGAAAGCTGCTAACACTAGGGTTCGATCTGAACGTTGAGGCACAATTAGATGCGGTGACCTTAGAGATTATCAAAACTTCTGAGATAGAAGGTGAGACGCTAAATGATGAGCAAGTTCGTTCTTCAGTTGCACGGCATTTAGGGTTAGATAATGCCAGTATGCCAACCACTACTCGTGAGATCGATGCAGTGGTAGAGATGATGCTAAGTGCCACCTATCACTATCAAAAGCCACTATTATTAGGTGACTTACTCGGATGGCATCGAGCATTATTTCCAGATGGATATAGTGGGCTTTATCGTATTCAAGCAGGCAGTATCCGTGATGATAGTAAAGGGCCTATGCAAGTAGTGTCTGGTAGGTATGGTCGCGAGCGGGTTCATTTTGTTGCTCCGAGTGCGGATAGGTTGCCAGATGAGCTAGACAAATTTTTATTGTGGTTTAACACTTCGCCAAATAAGCAAGAAGATATAGATTTGGTCATAAAAGCAGGTATTGCTCATTTATGGTTTGTGACTTTGCATCCATTCGATGATGGAAACGGACGACTAACACGAGCACTCACAGAACGGATGCTGGCAAAAAGCGATAACAGTGCCCAACGCTTTTATAGTATGTCAGCGCAAATTCTTAAACAGCGCAACGACTATTACAAAATACTAGAGCGTACGCAAAAAGGTGATAAAGATATCACGGATTGGTTGATGTGGTTTTTACAAACGCTAGAGCAATCCCTCATTGTAGCTCAAGAAACTACAGATAAAATTATCAGTAAGGCGGGCTTTTGGCAGACGCATCGACAGCATGCTTTGAATGACAGGCAGGTGAAAATGTTAAATACTTTGCTGACTGATTTTTATGGCAAACTTACCACTAAAAAATGGGCAACTATGACCAAATGCTCTATAGACACGGCACTACGAGATATCAATGATTTAATAGAGAAGGGTATGATGCGAAAATCTGTAGCATCAGGACGCAGTACGAGTTATGAGTTGGTTTTATGATAAAAATAATATTTTTTAATTCTGCTATGATAGCAAAAAGTTATTCGAATAAGCTGTAATAGAGACAACTCATTCAGTGGCCTAATATCAGGTGTCTAAAATTAGTTGATCACTACAGTCACAAATAGCTTTTCTAATCTTGTTTAACATCGATAATTTCCTAGCAGATATCAGTCTCATTAATTTATTAGGGGATGACAAAAGGTTTGATGAAGAATAAAACGGCCTTCGACTCTTAAAGCCAAAGGCTGCTTAAATAGTCTAGAAGGTAGTATGTGCTAGACACACAAATACCTAGTTATATTTTACGATGACATCGCTCCCCTCAAGCTCGACTTTATACGTGTCGAGTATAATGTTTTCATCATCTAGGCATTGACCTGTGACAAGATTAAAGCGCTGCTTATAAATAGGTGAGGCGACATATAGCACATTTTCAGCAGAGCCATCCTCGTTGATAATAGTCGTGCCGCCAATCAGACCTCTAGACAAGACGTTGGCTTGACTGAACGGATCATAATTATCAAGCGCAAATAACTGTGTCTGCTTGGTGCAAAAAATAGCCACTTGTTTTCCGTTTACGAGCGCACAGACACCTGTCTCGGGAATAATATCATTGATTTTGCACACAGTGAGCTGAGCCATCAGAAGATCCTTAATAGTAAAATATAAATGAGACCAATAACAAAAAATATTATTTAGCGTCTAATATTAATAGACGCCGACACGTTAAGATTACGCTAATTCGGTCACTTTTATTTGCGTCTTTTCCATGTCGGTTGCAGGGCGAATCTGCTCTCGCTCAGTGACGAATACCACATTGTCATCGCCTTGTTCACTATTAACAAAATGACGGAAACGTTTGAGTTTTTCGCTATCAGTAATGGTGGCTTTCCATTCACAAACATAGTTGTCGATGAGTAGTTGCATCTGTGACTCTAGCTCCTCAGCGATACCTAAACTGTCCTCAATAATAACGGCCTGTAGATACTCAAGTCCACCTTCAAGGCTCTCGCGCCATTTTGAGGTACGCTGAAGCTTATCTGCGGTCTTGATATAAAACATGATAATACGGTCGATATATTTGACAACTGTATCCGTATCAAGATCCGTTGCGAATAGTTCACCATGACGCGGGGTCATGCCACCATTACCGCAGACAAAGAGATTCCAGCCGTTTTCAGTAGCAATAATCCCAAAATCTTTGCTTTGCGCTTCAGCGCACTCACGAGTACATCCAGATACGCCCATTTTTATTTTATGTGGTGAGCGTACTCCTTTGTAGCGGTCTTCTAGTCTAAGTGCTAAACCCACACTGTCATCGACACCGTAGCGACACCAGTTGTTGCCCACACAGGATTTGACTGTACGCAGAGATTTACCATAAGCATGCCCTGTCTCAAACCCAGCATCTACCAGTTGTGTCCAAATATCGGGCAGTTGGTCTAAACGTGCGCCAAATAAGTCGACACGCTGACCGCCAGTGATTTTGGTATATAGATTGAACTCTTTGGCGACTTGTCCGAGTATGATGAGTTTATCTGCAGTGATTTCACCGCCAGGTACGCGCGGCACGACCGAATAAGTGCCATCTTTTTGAATATTGCCTAGATAGTAATCGTTGCTGTCTTGCAGTGGTGTGAGTTCGGGTTTGAGTACATAATCATTCCAGCAAGACGCCAAAATAGAGGCAACGGTTGGTTTGCAAATCTCGCAGCCATGACCACTACCGTGCTCATCTAATAGCGCATCAAATGTCTTAATGCCTTGTACTCGAATCAAACTATACAACTCCTGACGTGAGTAAGCAAAGTGCTCACACAGATCATTATTGACTTCAAAACCAAGCGCGGTTAG
This sequence comes from Psychrobacter sp. Ps3, assembly GCF_022129275.1. Classification (NCBI taxonomy): domain Bacteria; kingdom Pseudomonadati; phylum Pseudomonadota; class Gammaproteobacteria; order Moraxellales; family Moraxellaceae; genus Psychrobacter; species Psychrobacter sp. Ps3. The sequence continues at coordinate 11,556 of NZ_JADQAL010000032.1, read as the reverse complement.
TTGATAACCTAATGTGTCTTTCACCATAGGCGCACAGCCACCACAGCCTGTACCGGCACTGGTACATGATTTAACCTCTGCCATGGTATAGGCACCGTCTTCAACGGCGGCACAAATAGCACCTTTGGTGACGTTGTAACAAGAGCAAATCGTGGCGCTATCGGGCAGGTTCTCGATACCCATGGTGGGTTTTTCTACGTTGGGTAGGATCAGGCTTTCAGGATGGGTAGGCAGGTCAATATCGTTTAGAAATAGCTGCAAGAGATTGTTGTAATCCTCAGTGTCACCTACCAATACAGCGCCCAGTAGCCGCTTATTATCCGCTGTGGTTACCAGTTTTTTATAGATACCCTCAGCAGGGTTTTGGTATAAATAGCTCAAACTGTTTTCTGTTGCACCGTGCGCATCGCCGATACTGCCCACATCTACACCCATCAATTTGAGCTTGGTGCTCATGTCAGCGCCTGTAAAGGTCTGAGCGTGATCGCCTGCAATTTGAGCGGCGCAAATACTGGCCATGCTATAACCTGGCGCGACCAAGCCAAAAACGGTGTTGTCCCATACGGCGCACTCTCCAATGGCATATACATTCGGGGCATTGGTACGGCAGGCTTCATCAATCAGAATACCGCCACGGGTGCCGATTTCAATACCGCATTCAGGGTTGCTTTTGATAATGCCATCTTGCGGACGAATACCCGCACTAAAGACGATCATGTCGGTATCTAATGAGGTATCATCAGCGAACTGCATGGTTAAATGACACGATGCTTCATCCGATAGGGTGTTGTCGATAATGGCCTTAGTATTTTTACCTGTTAATACCTTGACCCCAAGGGCTTCAATTTTACGCTTTAAAATATCACCGCCAGCAGCATCGAGCTGTACGCCCATCAGCTGAGGCGCAAACTCGACTACGTAAGTCTCTAATCCCAGTGTGACTAGGGCTTTGGCTGCCTCAAGGCCAAGCAGGCCACCCCCGACCACGACACCTTTTTTGACTTTTGGCTTCTCAGCAGTACTGAGAATATCATCCAAATCTTTAATCGTACGATAGACATGACAGTGCGGATGCTCGCGCCCTGGAATTGGCGGCACAAACGGATAGGAGCCTGTTGCTAATACCAATTCAGCATAGTCTATCTGGGTACCGTCTTCCGTGCTGATACATTGATTGGCGGCATCGATGTTTGTGATTCGCTGATTGAGATGCAACTGAATCTGCGCATCCTCATACCTGCTCAAGTCCACTAAGTTTAGTTTACTCACATCTTTATGTTCAAAATAGCTCGATAGATACACCCGGTCATAAGCTGGGCGATCCTCTTCAGCAAATACGTGAATCTCAAACTGATCGTGTAAGCCTTGCTCTATGGCTCGCTCGATAAAGTGATGTCCCACCATACCGTTACCAATCACCACTAATTTAGCTTTATTCATCGTACTTACTATAGTGTTACTCATATGCCTATCCTCAGTAATGTGTTTGCTTAAATACTTTCATCTAATGTCCCATCCAAAAGTCGCAAGTTAATTTTTAGATGGTTCAATGATAGATAGTCGTTAATACTTAGATGCCTATAACTATTAAGCCCTCAATAATCGTGCCAAACACAATTAATGACATTCAATTATCGAACCCTTATATAGTTAAAAAATATGTAGCCTTACCAGTTTATAAGGTCATGCCAGTACTTTTGGCGATACTATTTTCTGTTATAAGTAGTTGCTTAATATGATCTTTTTAATAGTTGTCATTTACATCCTATGCACCAAAATAGTTGCAAAAATGCACCAAATGCACCAAATGCACCAAATGCACCAAATGCACCAAATGCACCAGATGCACCAAATGCACCAAATGCACCAAATGCACCAGATGCACCAAAATAGTTGCAAAAATGCACCAAATTGGTTTTTGATTGTTACTTTAAAGGTGCATCGCTTACTTTACTTAATCGAGAGGTAATTTAGTTTTATCTAAGCAATACTATTTAATTGGGATGCCTTTAGAGTCATCTGGTACAAAGCGTAGCCCTTTTAAAAAAGATGATGTTTTATATCTATGTCAATTTTATATTTGCAGCTGGCACATCCATTGCACTCTCTTAATGGTCGCAACTGATAAGTTTCTGACTCATAACGTGTTTTTATAACTTTAATGTTAGCCATTTGAGGAAATCGTCTATGCCTTCATCGAAACCTGATGTACCAAATAAAAACAAGCTGAATATCTTTTCTTTTAGCGGTAAAAACAAAATTCTCCATCTTGGGTGGATGGCGTTTTTTTTCACCTTTTTTGTGTGGTTTAACCATGCACCATTCTTATCTGCGATAGGGGAGAGCTTGAACCTCACCAAAGACCAGGTAAAAACTTTATTGATATTAAATGTTGCCTTGACTATTCCAGCCCGAGTCATCATCGGTATGTTGACCGATCGCTTTGGTCCGCGGCTTGTTTACACTGCAATTTTAGCCATTGGCGCTATTCCTTGTCTCACCTTCGCTTTTGCGCAAGATTACAACACGTTAGCGCTATCACGCTTTTTATTAGGTTTCGTTGGTGCAGGGTTTGTGGTTGGTATTCGTCTCATGAGTGACTGGTTCCCTGCCAATGAGCTGGGTACAGCTGAAGGTATCTATGGGGGCTGGGGAAATTTCGGCTCTGCCGCCGCGGCACTGCTACTACCGACAGTCGCTATTGCGGCCGCTGCCATCTTTGGCGGTGAGGAAGGTTGGCGTTATGCAACGGCTACCTCAGGGGTGGTTATGATGCTCTATAGTGTGATTTTTTACAAGATGGTACGTGATACCCCTAAGGGTGCTACGTATTTCAAACCTAAAAAATCGGGTGCCATGATGGTAACTTCATCAGGTGACTTCTGGCTCATGATGGTATTTAAACTGCCAATGTATTTGGCATTGGCCTTATTGGCGTGGAAATTATCACCAGCTGGTGTGAGTTTGCTGAGTCAGGCAAGTGTCAACATCGTCTATATTGCGTTGGTGGTGTTATACGTTTATGAATTTATCAGTAGTTATCGTTTTAATAAGGAAGTATTTACCACACCTGTGCCAAAAGCTCACCGATATGACTTTAAGCAAGTCGGTATTTTGAATATTTTATACTTTGCGACTTTTGGCTCAGAGTTGGCCGTGGTGTCTATGTTGCCGCTTTTTTATCAAGAGACTTTTAACTTATCGATTGTCATGGCAGGTGTCTTGGCATCAAGCTACGCCTTTATGAATCTGATGTCGCGTCCTGGCGGCGGCTGGTTGAGTGATAAATTCGGCCGTAAAATCACGCTGTTGATTCTCACCGCAGGTTTGGCTGTTGGTTATCTGTTGATGGGTATCGTTGACTCTTCATGGCCGATCGCACTTGCGCTGTTGATTACTATGTTCTGCTCTTTCTTTGTACAGGCGGGTGAGGGAGCAGTGTTTGCTGTGATTCCTTTGATTAAACGTAGTATGACCGGGCAGTTTGCAGGGATGACAGGCGCCTACGGTAACGTCGGGTCAGTGGTCTATCTAACTGTACTAAGTCTAGTATCGTATCAGGTGTTTTTCTTTGTGATTGCCGCAACAGCAGTGATTGGCTTCTTGGCGCTGTTTTTATTAAAAGAGCCTGAAGGCGTTATTATTGAAGAGATGCCAGATGGCAGCTTTGCTCAAATACAAGTGAGCTAAATTATGCATGAGAGCGTCAAACAAGCGCCTAAACAAACAAATCAAGTAAGCAGCCATGATGCGGACGTTGCATTGTGGCTGCCTGATTTTTGTACGATGGCAGGACGCAAAGCTGATAATCAAGATAGCCTACTCATAACGACCTGCCTACCTTATGGGTTTCCATCGTTATCATCCTTTTCATCATCGTCAGCGCATAGTGGCGATCATCCCTCTTTTACAGCGCCTTTATTGGTGCTAATGGCTGATGGGGTCAGTGCTTGCCAGTTTCCCAAACAAGCCAGTCAGTCAGTGATAAACACGGTGACACACTATATCACCTCACAACTTGCAGAGATGGTACAGACAGATAGGGTGCAAGCAAATGAGATATCAAGCGAATCTCAAGAGCAATCGCCAAATCCACTACACCGCTTTGATGACGATCAAGTTGCCATCGTGATTAAGGAGGCGGTGCACCAAGCCAATGACGCGCTTTATTTCCCGCAAGCCTATGAGCGCCTGCCAGCTTTATTATCCACCTTATCAGGACTGCTATGCATAGGCGACCGTATTCATCTGTTTCATACGGGCGATTCTCGTATCTATCGTATCGGTATCGACAGTATGGTGCTATTGACCAAAGACCATCATATCCACCATGGACGGGATAAAGGAGCCCTGTCTGCTGCTATCGGTGCTGACACACGAGTTGAGCTGCAACAATCTGTGTTCACTTTGCACCAAAACGAGTGTTTGGCGCTCATGACCGATGGGGTTTATGAGTCTATTACGCCAGCAGAGTTACAGTTTGAGCTGTGTGCTGCGGTACAGGCCATGCACCAATCAGTAGCATGTCCCAATCAAATCATCGACCATCTTCAGATGAGCCAGCGTTTATGTGAGCACGCCTTTAGCGAGGGAAGTTACGATAACCTCAGTGTGATCATGCTGGGTATGAACGATGAAATCACAAAAACCAAAACGCACAGAGAAACAGACAACGCCATTGCGCTTGATCAAGGTTTGGATAGCGACCGTAGTCATGCTCAGGATATCAATCACTATCGCTTACCAACGGGCTTGGCAGTAGGGGCACAGATTGATAATTTTGTGGTCAAAAAAATCATCGCGCGTACGGCTCGCAGTGAGGTGTATTTAGTAGAGGATGACGACCAGCATGCATTTGTTTTGAAGTCGCCAAGTCTCAATGTCATTGCTGATGGGCATTATCTACGTGAGTTTTTAAAGGAACGCAAAATCGGTTTGAGCCTGTCCAAGCACAAACGTATTGGTGAGCCTGCTTATAATCAAGTGGACCCCAATAGCGTATCCTCCCATGATCCGCTTTTAACCAGTGATGTCTCTAAAAAACTGAGTGCTACTTTCAATGCGTCTAATGCATCGGGGCTTTTGCGCTACTACCCAGTGCCTGCCAGTAGCACTTATTTATATCATTTAACGGAATATATCGAAGGGGAGAGCCTACGAGTGTTTATGGGTCGTCAAGCCCCTTGTGATATTTGGCAAACTTACGATTTACTTACTAAGATCGGCATGGCAGTCCGTGTGATGCATCGGAACTATCTACTGCATCAAGATATCAAGCCTGAAAATATATTATTAACTCAATCAGGTGCGGTCAAGTTAATCGACTTTGGCTCTGCTAGCTCCTCCATACTAAAAGACAGTACGCGTCCTCCTAATGGTGATTTGCACTACGCTGCACCAGAATACTACACCGATGCCCCAAAAGGCGTGCATTCTGATTTGTTTTCCATTGCCGTGATTGGTTATGAGTTACTCACAGGTGAGCTGCCATTTAGCTCGCAAGATTTGATGAACCCATCCGCCTCACTGATCGTACCTGCAGAACGCCTACGTCAAAACCGAGTGCCAGCTGCTAGCCAACAAGCGTTGATGCGTGCGCTACATTCTAGTACGCAGGCAAGGTATCAAGCGATTGGTGAGTTCTTACAAGACTTCAGCCCTGATAACAGTAACGATATCAGAGACCCTGAACCGCTGATTGTACGTCATCCCTTATTGGTTTGGCACAGCATTTGCTTTATTCAATTTGTCATTATCATATCGTTGCTTATTTATTTTTTATAAAACCTTGTTAAACGTAAATAGTACGACAAGCCATTTTATTCAACGCTGCGTGTTGCGGCTAAGGAATGATTTTCCTATGTCACTTGTTTCACAAGAACCAACCCATACTTCTTTTTCTAAACGTCGGACTACTGCTGGCATCGTTATTATCGGCGCTGGGATGGCAGGCAGTCGTTTTGCCATTGAGCTTGCTCGCACGCAATCAAATGATGACACCGCCCGTTTGCCAATTACGTTAATCAGTAAAGAACCGCAAGTTGGCTATAACCGTATCATGCTGTCACCAGTACTTTCAGGAGAGTCGGTTTTTGAAGAGACATATTTATACGAGCTAGCAGAATATGAGCAATTGGGTATCACGGTATTGGCTGGCACGTCGGTAGATGCAATCGAAACCAAGCAACAGTGTATTGAATTGAGTGATGGACAAGTCCTAGATTATACCGAGCTGGTGCTGGCTACTGGCTCACAAGCTCGCGTCATCCCTTTTGCCAATCATGATGCTAAGGGTGTTCATGTATTTCGAGAGATTGCTGATGTGCAGGTATTGACGGAGTACGCGCGCCAAGCAAAAAAGGGTCTTGTCATTGGTGGCGGGGTGCTGGGTCTGGAAGCCGCTTGTGCTTTGGCGTCTCAAGGGGCAGATATGACAGTGGTTCATGTCGATAGTCATGTTCTCAACCGACAGCTTGATATGCCCGCCGCTCATCTGCTACAAGCAGAGCTCTTCAGTCGAAGTGTCAAGCTGGAGGTGTTAGCCAACACAGAATGTATTACGGTCAATGATCAACACGAGGTTAATGGTCTGTTGTTAAAGGATGGCCGCACACTGCCAGCAGACTTTATTGTCATGGCCGTTGGTGTCATCCCCAATACGACACTGGCCCAGCAAAGCGGTCTTGAGGTTAACCGAGGTATCCTTGTAGATAACTTTATGCATACGAGCTGTCCTCATGTCTATGCGATCGGTGAATGTGTCGAGCTGGACGGGGAGCTATTCGGGATGGTGGCTCCTGTCAATCAACAGGTCGATACCTTGGTGTCTGTCTTAAAAGCGCCATACATCTCAAGTCGTAAGACAGCCAATAGTGACTCACGAATAACCGAATACAAAAACCACTGGCGTCCCTTTATCAGCAAGCCTTTATCTTTAAAATTAAAAGTATCTGGCATCGCCGCTTTTTCAGCAGGTCAGATTGCTTTTGATGATATTGAAATGGCACAGATAGAGCGCGTGGTTTATCAGCAAACGAGCCTCGATCATTATCTTTGTCTCTACATTAAAGAAAGCAAACTTATTGGCACGGTACTATACGGTGATGTGAGTGAAAGCGGGTTTTATAGTCAGCTGATCACTGATGGCAGTGACATATCCTCGATAAAAGAAGACCTTATCTTTGGCGAAGCCTATTGCGATGTAGAGAAAATAGAAGCAGCTGAGCCCGAATCTGCCGTGCCAAGTGACGCACACCTAATAGGAGAGGCCTCATGAGCAGCACCATCTTAAATGACGATCAAGCCCTCAGTGTCGTACCGTCCTCTCGAATTACAACTTACACTGAGGATTTGATCAGTCCTATTCGTACCACTTGTCCTTACTGCGGCGTAGGCTGCGGCGTACTAGCAAACATCGATGAGGCAGGTGTAGTCAGCGTGACAGGCGATCCTGAGCATCCAGCAAACTTCGGCAAACTCTGCTCAAAAGGCAGTGCATTGGCACAAACATTGGGCACTGAACGCAGGTTGACTCAGCCTTATTATCAAAACAAACAGCGAACAATAGCAAAAGGACAACCGACAGATACGCAGCCTGTCGAGTGGGAGGCAGTATTGGGTGATATTGCCAGTCGTTTGAATAACACTATCGTGACACACGGGCGTGACAGCGTAATGTTTTATGTGTCAGGGCAGCTGCTTACTGAGGATTACTACGTTGCCAATAAGTTCATTAAAGGCTTTATTGGTAATAATAATATCGATTCCAATTCGCGTCTTTGTATGTCCTCAGCGGTTGCAGGGCATAAGCGTGCTTTTGGTGCAGACTTAGTGCCTAGTAATTATGAAGATTTAGAGTCTTGTGATTTATTGGTGCTGGTGGGCTCCAATATGGCGTGGTGTCATCCTATCTTATTCGGACGGTTTTTAGCCGCCAAAAAGCGTGATCCTAATAAAAAACTAATCGTGATTGATCCGCGTCGTACTGATTCTTGTGAATTTGCTGATTTGCACGTGCCCATCGCTGTTGGCACGGATACGCACTTATATAACGGACTGCTGCATTATCTTGAGCAAGAAGGCTGTGGTGATAAAGACTATCTTAAGCAGTGTCATGATGTTAAGCCCGCCTTAGAGGCCGCAAAAACATGGACGATTGATAAAGTGGCGACGGCATGTGGTATCAGTGCGGATCTGGTACAGGAGTTTTATGCGCTGGTTGCTGCAAATGATAAAACCGTCACGGCATTTAGCATGGGTGTCAACCAATCTGCAAGTGGTACCGACAAGGTCAATGCCATTATCAATACTCACTTGTATACTGGGCGAGTGGGCCGAGTAGGTGCAAGTCCGTTTTCACTCACCGGTCAGCCAAATGCGATGGGCGGGCGCGAAGTCGGTGCATTAGCTAACCTGCTTGCCGCGCATCTAGACCTAGACAACGAGCAGCATCGTCATTTGGTGGCTGATTTTTGGCAAGCGCCGCAACCGCTTGCCGCAGAAGTTGGGGTAAAAGCTTGCGATGCTGCTGATGCCATACTAGATGGCCGTATCAAAGCCATCTGGATTATGGCGACCAACCCTGTCGTCAGCTTGCCTGAGGCTGATAAGTTTCGCCGCGCATTGGCTACCTGTGATTTGGTGATTGTATCTGACTGCTCCGTCGACAGCGATACGGTTAAGTGTGCAGATATTGTTTTGCCTGCACAGGGTTGGGGGGAGAAATCAGGCACAGTGACCAATTCGGAGCGCCGCATCTCGCGCCAGCGGGCGTTAATGCCTGCACTCGGACAAGCAAAGCCTGACTGGTGGATACTGTCGCAAGTCGCTAAACGCATGGGTTTGGCAGGGTTTGATTATCAGCATGCTAGGGATATATTTAATGAGCATATCGCTCTGACAGCTTATAGAAATGATACCAGCCAAGATGTATCAGAAAACAATCAACCGCGCCATCTTAATTTAGCAAAAGATCTTTCGCCAATGGTAGTAGGGGCGATAGCATCGATAGAGGAAAGCCCAAACCATCTTAAGCAGCAAAATAAAAACGTATTCTCTTTCAGTCACGACGCATATGATGTCATGACACCGTTTCAGTGGGGCGGCGCACGTATTACACCGATCAAAACACGTTTCATTGCCATTACGCCTCCCAGTCACGCCAGTATACCCAATAGGCATACGCAACGATTGAGCTCGAAAAGCGCTGATAGTAAAAAAAATAACAGCAGTCATACGTTTCATCAAGATAGCTCAGGAGCATTAAATCTACGGCTGATTACAGGTAGGCTTCGCGATCAATGGCATACGATGACGCGCACAGGACTTGCACCGCAGCTCAACCAACACGAGTCTGTACCAACACTCACCGTACATCCAAATGATGCCAAGCAGCTCGGTGTTGACCAAGGCGATTATGTACAGCTACGTCCCTGCTATGAGAAAAACTTATCAATAAATAGCCAGCCGCCGCGTACGGTCGCGAGCACCACTACAGACAGTCAGGTGCTCGCCCAAGTTGCCATCAGCAACAGTATGAGTGCAGGCGATGCCTTTATGCCGATGCATTGGAGCAACGCCTTTGCTCGTTTTGCTCGCGTAGGTACGCTGATCCCAACAGTCGTTGATCCGCATTCAGGACAGCCTGAATTAAAAAATTCTGCAATCAGCGTAATGCCTGTACCGATGAAAACTTATGGCAAGATTTTGGTGCATCCTGATCTACAAGACACCATGATAGTGCATCTGCGTGAGACTTTATTGGATTTTGAGAAAGAGCCTGAGGATCAAGGAGTGCTGATACCTTCTTCTGATACAAATACAGCTTCTGAAAGATCAAACTCATTACCCGCATTGACATGGAGTTTAAGTCGTCAAACCAATAGCGTCTTGATTACTTTAGCCAGTCCTGTAGACAAAGTCATCAGTAAACTGCTTGACCCTGAGTACTGGCAAAATTTTATCAATACTTATCAAGCATCTCTCACCGATAAATCGATCAATAGTGCCTTTACTTGCAGCAAGCAAGCAAAGCAGCTTCGCTTCGTCTCGACGCAGGTAGAGGCAAATAATAAAGTGATAGATCGGGCATCGATTAGTACGTCAAAGTCTGACATACCAAGCGATCAGCTACTGCTCAGCATTTGTTTTGCGCCGCAAGTGGCGCAGCTACCCAGTATGCATTGGCTTAACAATTGCTTTGCCAGTACTGATGCGATACCAGAGAATCAACGCTATAAGTGGTTGCTGGCAGGTCGTCCAGCGACAGGGTATGTTGATCCAGGTGCATTAGTATGTTCATGTATGGCTGTTGGAGAGAATGTTATTATCGAAACAATTACCAAGCAGCAGTGTATGAGTGCCCACGCGGTTGGAAAGGCGTGCCGAGCAGGGACTAACTGCGGTTCATGTGTGAGTCAAATTAATGCCTTGATCGATAGGTATGCGTCTTAAGTAGTGCTTGTTGCAAAGTTTGATCGTTAATATGGCATAGGGCTTGCACCGTATTTTATATGCTCTTTTTTTCTTAGGTATGCCATTGTTAGGTGCAGAGTTGCGCGTTATTAACAGTGTTATTAGGAGTTATTACCATGACTGATTCATCTACCTTTATTGCCGCATTAACTTCACAAAATTTACCCAATATAAATTGTCATATCAGTGTGAGCGATGAGCCATCATGTATAGAAAAAAGTGTGAAAACAGGCACGGTACATTTGGTTGGTGCAGGTTCTGGCGATCCTGAGCTACTCACGTTAAAAGCATTACGAGTAATGCAAAAAGCAGAGGTCGTACTCTATGATAGTTTGGTTTCAGAGGATATCTTAGATATGTGTGCGCTGACGGCAGAGAAGATATTTGTCGGTAAGCGCCGTGCCAATCACGCACTACCACAAGAAGGTATCAATGAGCTACTGGTCAAACACGCGCTAGCAGGCAAAACGGTCGTTAGGCTCAAAGGTGGCGACCCCTTTATATTTGGACGCGGCGGAGAGGAGCTGCAAGAAGTGGTGCGTCATGGCATTCATTTTGAATCTATTCCTGGTATCACTGCTGCTAGTGCGGCCGCAAGTAGAGCAGGTATTCCCTTGACACACCGTGATCATGCGCAAGCCGTAAAATTTGTGACCGCTTGCAAAAAGTTGGGCGCACCTAATAATGACTACGATGAACTCTTAGACAGTACGCAAACGGTTGTCTTTTATATGGGGTTGAATCGACTAGATGAGATGACCCAAGGGCTAATTGCCGCAGGGCGCGACAGTAATACACCTTTTGCTGTGATTAGTCATGCCAGTTTGCCAACGCAGCAGCTTCTTATCGGTACGCTTGGTAATATCGCGGAGCAGCAAGCTGAGGCAAAACTGCCAACACCTGCGCTATTGATTATGGGTGATGTGGTTAATTTATATCATGAGTTTGCAAACTACAACCTTGGTGCGTTAGGCAAAAGTACCTTTATTGACGTTCAAAACGTTGTTAGCAGTCATGATTTAGTCAGTAACCCCAGTTCGGGATAAGCCACATTGTAACTCATTGATACTATTTACAATGTCG